>NZ_CAKJTM010000026.1:0-40460 GCF_917627345.1 Protofrankia sp. CiP3
CCCGGGGCGGCCCAGAGGCTCCAAGAACCGCCCCAAGGCCCGCCGGCCCGTCCACCGCAAGACCCCAGCACCGGACACCACTGTCAGTTCTCAGTGGATCTGGCCGAACAGTCCCGCGAGCTGGCCACAGATGTGGCCGGCGTCTCATCCGACCTGTCCTCTCGCAGGTCAGCGCGACCCTGTGCCCGAGTACGCACCCAGAAAAGGACAGAACGACTGGGGCACGATGACCGGCGACCGTCTCAGTTGATCTGTCCAACCGCAGGTCAGCGGCACTACTGGAGGACAGACCAACTGAGAACTGACAACCACTCACTGAGAGCGACGTTAAATCGCAAGTCAAGAACGACCGGCGGAATCAAGCGGCCCTGACTTCCACAACATGGTAAAAAATTTTGGCAGCGGCCGGTGTCAGACGACGCCGGCCGCCCGCAGTGCCCGCACCTGCGCCGGTTCGTAGCCGAGATCCGCGAGCACCCCGTCGGTGTGCTCGCCCAGCGCCGGCACCGGCCCCATCCGCACCGACCACTGCGGCGAGATCGGCGGCGGCAGCAACGCGCGCAGCGGGCCGACCGGCGAATCGATCTCACGCCACCGGTCCCGAAGCGCGAGCTGCGGATGCCTGACAAGATCGGTCACTGAGTTCAGGCGCGCATTGCCGATCCCCGCCTTGTCCAGCTGGGACTGGGCGTCGGCCAGGAGCTGTCCGCCGGCCCACTCCCCCAGGACCGCGTCGACCCTGGCCCGGTCCCGGACCCGGTCGGCGTTACCGGCCAACGACGGATCCGCGGCAAGATCCGACCGGCCGAGCACCTCCTCGGTGAGGCGTTGCCACTCACGGTCGTTCGTCGTCCCCACCACGAGTACCTGATCGTCGGCGGTCCGATAGGCGCCGTACGGCGCGACCGACGGCGAGCTCACACCGTTGGGCTCCTGATCGAGACCAGTTCCCAGCGTGTAGTAGAGGGGATACCCCATCCACTCGGCCGCCGCGTCGAACAGGCTGACCGAGATCTCCGCGCCCGTGCCGGTACGGCCCCGCGCGAGGAGAGCGGCCAGGACACTGGAGTACGCGTACATGCCGGCGGCGACATCGGCGAGCGGGATGCCCGGCTTCGCCGGCTGCCCGGGGAACCCGGTCACCGAGCATGACCCGGTCTCGGACTGCACGAGCAGGTCATAGGCGCGCTTCGCGGCCAGTGGCCCGCCCTCGCCGTAGCCGGAGATGTCGACGGCCACGGCCCGCGGATGGCGTTCCAGCACCTGATGGGCGGCCACGCCGAGCCTGGCGGCGGCGCCGGGCGCGAGGTTCTGCACGACGACGTCCGCGCGCTCGATCAGGCGGGCGAGGACCTCGGCGCCCGCGGGTTTCTTCACATCGAGCGCGAGCGACTCCTTGCCCCGGTTGAGCCAGACGAAGTGGGCGCCCATACCGTTCATGGCCTGGTCGTAGTCACGGGCGAAGTCGCCACCGCGCGGGTTCTCGACCTTCACGACCCGGGCGCCGAGATCAGCGAGATGCCGGGTGGCGAGCGGAGCGGCGACAGCCTGCTCCAGGCCGACCACGAACAGGCCCGCCAAGGGTGCGCAAGGCAGGCCGTCGGCACCCGTTCCGCTGGGAGACACGTTCATGACCTGGTCTGGAAGCTCTCGACGTTGCGGCGCAGCTCCTCGGTGGTGAACGACTCGCCCTCCGCGGCCAGGGAGAAGTCCAGCACCAGCCGGGCTGCCTGCGCCAGGTGCAGGTTGATCGCCCGTTTGGTGTCCTGGACCGCCTGCGGAGGCAGCCCGGCGAGCTTGTGCGCGACCCGGCGCGCCTCGGCCAGCAGCTCCCCGGCCGGGACCACCCGGTTGGCCAGGCCGAGGGCGACGGCCTGGTCCGCGGGGATGCGGTCACCGGTGAGCAGGTACTCCTTGGCCCGCAGGATGCTCGTGGCCAGCGGCCAGAACGCCGCGCCGCCGTCGCCCGCGACCAGGCCCACCTGCACGTGGGGATCAGCCAGGAAGGCGGTGTCGGCGATCAGGACGATGTCGCTCATGACGGCGATGGTCGCCCCGAGGCCCACCGCCGGGCCGTTGACCGCCGTCACCACCGGGAGGTGGAAGCGGACGATCTCATCGGCGAGCCGGCGCGCCTCGCGCATCGAGTGGCGGCGGACCTCCACGTCAGCGATCTGCCTGGCCATGCCCGGGATGTCGCCACCCGCGCTGAACGCGCGCCCCGCCCCGGTGAGCACCACCGCGCGGGCATCCCGGTCGCCGGCGATGCGCGCCCAGACCTCGGCGACAGCTTCATGCAGGCCGTCCGCGAACGCGTTCAACGCGTCCGGCCGGTTCAGCGTGACAATGCGCACCGGGCCGTCCGACTCGACGAGGAGGATGCCCCCGAAATCGTAGTCCGCCATGTTCAGTGGCTGCCTCTCCTGGAAAACCCCGGGGAAATTCCGGGACAAGCGCGGTCAGACTGCGGTCAGACTGGCTGTCAGTAGCTGCGCAGGCCCATGCTGCGCGCGATCGCGTTGCGCTGGATCTGGCTGGTGCCGCCCGAGATCGGCGCGACGATGGACTCGCGCCAGCGGAAGCTCATCACGCTCTCGGTGGCGAAGCCGTGGCCGCCGAGGATCTGCATACCCCACCGGGCCGCCGAGACATAGGTTTCGGACCCCTTGAGCTTGGCCATCGAGCCCTCGCGGGAACACGGCCGGCCCTGCGCGTGCAGCCAGGCGGCCCGGTAGGACAACAGCCGGGCGGAGTCGATCTCGACCTGGAGATCGGCCATCGCGTGTGACAGCGACTGGAAGTTGCCAATCGGACGGTCGAACTGCTGGCGCTGCTTGGAGTACTCCAGTGCCTCGTCGAGCGTGGCCTGGGCGACACCGACGTATGCGCCGCTCATGAGCACGCGCTCGAGGTCGAGGCCGGAGAGCATGACCTTCCAGCCGCCGTGCAGCGGGCCGACCAGGTTCTCCCGGGGGACGACCACGTCGTGCAGGAAGACCTCGTTGGTACCGAGGATGTGCCGGGCCAGCGTCGGCGTCCGGCGGATCTCCACGCCAGCGGTCGCGGGATCGACCAGCACCAGGGACAGCCCCTCGTGCTTCGGCGCGGACGGGTCGGTGCGCACGTACATCGCGATGGTCGTGCCGGGCAGGCCCGCCCCCGTGCACCACGCCTTCTGGCCGTTGAGGACGAAATGGTCGCCGTGGTCGGCCGCGGTGGTGCGCAGCGCCGCGACGTCGGAGCCGGCGTCCGGCTCGCTCATGGCGATGGCGAAGCGCTCGGTGCCGTCGAGCATGCCGGGCAGGTACCGGTCGCGCTGGGCCTGCGTGCCCCACTTCAACAGAGTGAGCCCCGGGATGAAGGTCCCCGAATAGCACATGGCGATGTCGAGGCTGGCCCGCCCGAGTTCCTCGGCGAGCAGGACGAGCTCGAGCGCGGTCCCGCCGCCCCCGCCGCTGTCCTCGGGCAGCGGGAGGCCGAACCACCCGAGGTCGGCCATGCCGCGAAAAAGCTCCTTCGGCAGGATGCCCCGTTCGTCCCATTCCTTGGCCAGCCGCGGCGGGCAGGTGCGCGAGACGAAGTCCCGTGCGGTCCGCGCCAGCATCCGCTGCTCGTCCGTGAGGTCAAAGTCCACGACAGCACCTCTCCCATCAGGTAAATCAGCTAACCATAGCCCGTCGGATGATGTGGGTGGACCCGCCGACAGCCAGCGCACGACCGACCGCACGCCCGGCACGCCCCGCGGGACTTGCTATAGCCCTACCTATCAGATAACTTTTTATACGATTTTGTATCCTGAATCAGCCAGAGGCGCCCGCCTGGGCGCGAGTGGGCGAGGTAGCCGATGGACGTTGCCGTCACCGCGCAGGACAGGCAGTTCCAGGAGGAGGCGCGGTCATGGCTGGCCGATCATCTCACCGGTGACTTCCGGAGCATCCTGGGTGTCGGCGGCCCGGCGGACGACACCGCCTGGGAGCTTCGCCGGGAGTGGGAGAAGCTCCTCGCGAAGGACAAGTGGCTGAACATCGCCTGGCCGGTCGAGTACGGCGGCCGCGGGGGGACGCTGGCCCAGGAGATCATCTTCCAGGTCGAGCACGCCCGGGCACAGGCGCCGTACTGGGTGGGAGTCCACGGCCGTGACCTGTTCGGGCCGACCTTGCTCGCGTTCGGCACCCCCGAGCAGAAGGCCCGCTTCCTCCCGAAGATCACACAGGTCGAGGAGTTCTGGGGGCAGGGCTTCAGCGAGCCCGACGCCGGCAGCGACCTGGCCGGCCTGCGCACCCGCGCCGAACTCGACGGCGACGAATGGGTGATCAACGGCCAGAAGATATGGACGACGTTCGGCGGGTACGCCGACTGGCTCTACGTCCTGTGCCGCACCGACCCGGACGCCCCCAAGCACCGGGGGATCTCGATGCTTCTCGTGCCCCGCCACCAGCCCGGTGTCGAGGTCCGGCCGATCCGGAACATGGCCGGCGGGACGGAGTTCGCCGAGGTCTTCCTCAGTGACGCCCGCACCAGCAAGGACCTGGTCGTCGGCGAGGTCAACGGTGGCTGGCGCGTGGTCATGGGCACCCTCGGCAACGAGCGCGGGGGCACCACTGTGCTGCCCTTCCAGGCCGGGTTCGAGCGCGAGATGCGGGCACTGATCGACCTCGTGAAATCCCGCCCGGCCGACCCGGTGCTGCGCGACCGGATCGCGTCCGCCTACGTCGGCCTGCGGGTCATGCAGGCGATGAACATCCGCACGATCAGCCGGGCAGTCGCGAACGCGCACCCCGGGCCGGAGTCCTCGATCTCGAAGCTGTTCTGGTCCACCTGGCACCGGGACTTCGGTGAGCTGCTGATGGACGCGACCGGTGCCGACTCGATGCTGGTCGGGGACCACTACAAACTGAGCCTGTTCCAGGCGAGCTTCCTGAACTCCCGAGCGGAGACGATCTACGGAGGCGCTGTCGAGATCCAGCACAACATCCTCGGCGAGCAGGTGCTCGGGCTGCCCAAAGAACCACGCTGACCGGTCGGAACCGATCTTTTCCAGCCGGCGGCCCGGGCCCTGCGCCGCGCGCTGCGGCTCCCGTCCGGGCCGCGGTGAGCAGTTCTCGTACCGCACGAACCAGCGCGGGCGGCTGACCGGACAGGCCCAGCCTCCGGCCGGCCGCGTCCCGCCGGCCCAGCGTGCGCACGAGTACCTCGCGATCGGCGCGGACATTCACCTCATCGGCGTCAGCGGCCACAGTCTGCGCATAGGCGAGCAGGGCGTCCGTCTCCGCCTCCACCGCCCGGCCGTACTCCCACGCCGCCTGCCATAACACTGCGGCCTGGTCCCGGACGACCGTCAACGCCCGCGTCATCTGCTCGGCCGTCGCGGACGACCGCGGGGTGAGGGCGCTCATGGCATGAGCGCCTGGAGCGGGAGCCGGAGCCGGGCTTCGCTGTGAACCAGGCTCCGTCGCTGGTCCGGGTCCAGACCACCCCAGACGCCAGTGTCCTCTCCGGTATTCACTGCCTGGTCCAGGCAGCCCCGAGTCACTGGGCAGCGGTCGCATACCGCCTTGGCCATCGCGATCTGACGCTCCACAGCGGGCCCCGTCCTACCGACCGGGAAGAACAGCTCGGGATCATCGTCGCGGCAGACGGCACCATGCCGCCAGTCGACGTATCTATCAGGCGAGCGGGCAGAAGCAGAATCAGACACGGGTCTCGGCCTCCTCGGCGCAGGGGGTTGGGATCAAGGTCTCCGGCAGGATGTGAGAGCTCCGGCCACAGGCAACCTTCCTAGGAAGATTGGTGCGATCCCCAGCCTTCCTTACCTTCCTAGGTAGGTCAATACCTTCCTAGGAAGATGCTTAGACTCGGCGTTGTGACCAGCAGACGAGGCGCCTCGGAGCGCATCCGAGCCGACCTGCGGGCCGATATCGAGTCCGGACGGCTCGAGCCAGGAGCCGCGCTCCCCTCCACTGCCGAGCTGGCTCGGCGCTACGAGGTCGCGGCTGAGACCGCTCGTCTCGCGGTGACCAAACTGAAGGAGGAAGGACTTGTGGTTGGGCGAACGGGCGCGGGCGTCTATGTACGGCCTCGGCCGCCATTGCGGCGGCTCGGTGTCGATCGGTATGACAAGGCCAAATGGCGCGACTGCGACCAAGTGGCGTTCATTGCGGACAGGATCGCGTCCGGCCGTACATGGGAACGTAACGATCAGACGCAGACGGTACGGCGGATCCCCGCTCCGGCCAGGGTTTCGGCCGCACTCGGTCTACCAGACGAAGCCGACGTGTACGAGCGGGCCAGGCTGGTCCGCGAACAGGGCACGCCCACGCACACACTGACGAGTTACTACCGTCCCGAACACGTCGAGGGCACCCGCCTGGTGGAACCCGCCGCCGGGCCGGCTGGACCCGGCGGCGGGTTCCGTGTGCTGTATGAGCAGGGTCTGGAAATCGCGCACATGACCGAGGAGCTCCAAGCACGGATGCCGACTCCCGAGGAGTTGGAGACATTGTCCTTGCCTTCCGGCGAGCCGGTCGTCGAACTGCATCGCACGACCCGCACAGCGGATGGTGTCGTGGTCGAGTACGCCGTGGGGGTGCATGCCGCGTCGCGGTTCACCTGGTCTTACAGCTTCGAGGTGCCCGACTCGGCCCGGCCTGCGTCATGACCAGCGGCGAACGGCCTGCCGCCATCCCTGCCGCCATCCGCGACTGCGTGCGGGTCCTATGGGACTACCACGACCTGCGCCACGAGCTGCGGCCCACCGATGTGGGCATTGGACTGGGTAGCCACGATCTTGCTGTAGCCACCTGCGCAGCGGACCTTTACCGGCGAGGGCTGTACCCGCACATCGTCTTCACCGGCGCGAACGCGCCCACCACTCTTGCTGTGTTCCCTCGCGGTGAGGCGGTCCACTACCGCGAGCACGCATTGACCCTCGGCGTCCCGGATGCCGCCATCCTGATCGAGCCATTGGCACGCAACACCGGTGAGAACATCACCTTGGCCCGCGATCTCCTACACAACCAGGGCCATACAGTTCGATCAGCTACCCTAATCTCCCGGCCCTACCAGCAGCGGCGAGCGTACGCCACCTGCCGCAAGCTCTGGCCGGAGGTCACCGTCCAATGCGCATCTCTGCCACTCACGCTGGACGCCTACGTGACGACCATCGGAGACGTTGGCCGGGTCGTGTCGATGCTGGTGGGCGATACCCAACGCATCTGGGTCTACGCCGACCGCGACTTCGCTATCCCCCAGACGATCCCGCCCGAAGTACACGCGGCCTACCAGGCGCTGGTAGAGGCCGGGTATACAAGTCGACTCGTTGCCTGACCTCCTGCCATCCGCGATCTCCCCATCCACAGCGTCAGCCGAGGACGTCGTCGGCTGCCAGGTGGCCGCCGGGCACGGGGGCACCGAGCAGCGCGCCCGGGTCGAAGTCGTCGGCCAGCGGGGCGAACCGGGGCGGACGACGCTCCAGGAAACTCCCGACTCCCTCAGCGAAGTCGCCCGCCCCGTTGGTCACCTCCATCACCCGGAACGACCTGCGCAGTGCCTCGTCCAGGCCCACCTCGAGATCGCCATAGACCTGATGGCGGATGGCGGCCATCGCCGTCGGCGCACAGTTGCGGGCCAGCTCACCCGCGTAGGCCTGAGCCTGCGCGAGCACGTCGTCGCGTTCGACCACCCGGCTGACCAGCCCGAGCCGGTGGGCCTCGTCCGCGTCGAACGTCCGGGCCGACAGCAGCAGGTCGAGCGCGTTCTCCACGCCGACGTAGCGGGGCAGGACCCAGCTCAGGCCGTACTCGGCCGCGAGCCCACGACGGGCGAACGCCGTGGAGAACTTCGCGCCGCGGGCGGCGAAGCGGACGTCACACATGAGCGCCTGGACGAGCCCGATACCGGCGCATCCCCCGTTGACAGCGGCGACGAGCGGCTTGCGCAAGGTCCGCGGCCGGTACTGTGGCGGGCGCCCGGACAGATCGAGTCCCTTGCCGGCGCTGCTGTTGAGGCGGCTGGTGTCCAGCCCGGGGCAGAAGGTGGTGCCCGCGCCGGTGAGCACGACCGCGCGGACGTCCGGATCGTGGTCGAGCAGGTCGAGCTGGCTGAAGTAGGCCGCCTCCAGCTCGGGCGACCAGCCGTTCCTGCGGTCCGGACGATTGAACGTCACAGTCGCAACACCATCACTGTCAGTTACGCAAAGGACCAGATCGTCCGACACCGCGCTCCCCTTCGAGTTGACCATCAGCTGTGACTGCTCGCCCCGCCCGTCAGGCGATGGGCGGGGCGAGCGACGACGACGACGGGGAGCTCAGTCCTTCGCCGCGACCCCAGGCAGGGTCGGGGGTAGTCCCGGATCGTGGTTCACGAACAACCGCGGCCCCTCAGCCACCAGTTCCTCGGTTGTCCAGGCCCGCTCGCCCGCGTCGATGGTGGCGGCGATCTCCCAGCCGCGGAAGACCGAGACGACCGAGCCGTAGACATGGAAGATCTGGCCGGTGATGTCGGCCGCGGCCGGGCTGGCCAGCCAGCCGACCAGCGGGCTGACGTGCTCGGGCGCCCGGTCGTCGAACCTGCCCTCCGTCACCTGCCCGTAGCCGGCGAAGGTCTGGGTCGTCATGCGGGTGCGCGCCCGGGGCGCGATCGCGTTGGCCGTCACGCCGATCCGGGCCAGCTCGCGGGCCATCACGACGGTGAGCGCGCTGATCCCGGCCTTCGCGGCCGCGTAGTTGGCCTGGCCGAAGTTGCCGACCAGCCCCGACTCACTGGTAGTGTTGATAATCCGGCCGTAGACCTCCTCGCCGGCCTTCGCGCGGGCCCGCCAGTACCGGGCCGCGAACCGGGCCGGGGCGAAATGGCCCTTGAGGTGCACCTCGATGACGGAGTCCCAGTCGTCCTCGTCGAGGTTGAAGAACATCTTGTCACGGACGAACCCGGCGTTGTTGACGAGGACGTCCAGCCCACCGAAGGTGTCCACAGCCTGCTGGACGAGCCCGTCGGCGCCCTTCCAGTCCGCGACGCTGTCGAAGTTCGCGACCGCCTCGCCACCCGCGGCGACGATCTCGTCCACGACCTGCTGCGCGGGCCGTCCCTCGTCCTTGCCTGCGCCGTCCCAGGCCACGCCCGGGTCGTTGACGACGATCCGGGCGCCCTGGCTCGCGAGCAGCAGCGCGTGCGCGCGGCCGAGACCGCGCCCCGACCCGGTCACGATGGCGACCTTGCCGTCCAGAATGCTCATTTCTCTCCCTGATCGGTTACCTGGCGGCCACTACCGACGGTTGGGCCAGCCCCCGCGCCGGCAGGACCACTCAGCCACGGATGGCGTCGAGGACCTCCGGCCACATGGCCGGGTCGCTCTCATAGGTCGCATAGCAGGTGATGCGAGTGGCGACATCGCCGTACCTTTCCCGCAGGCCCTTGCCGGCCTCCGTGGGCGAACCGACGACGGAGAACGTCCGCAGGATCTCGTCGTCGATCAGATCACCCATCTCCGACCAGCGGTTCTGCTTGCTCATGCGGGTCAGCTCGGTCTGCAGGTCGCCCCAGCCGTGCAGGTCGAGGACCCCGCGGTAGGCGGGCGTGGAGGCGTAGAAGGCGATCTGCTTCTTCGTGCCGGCGATGGCCGTCGCGAGCTCCGCCTCGTTGCGGCCCACCGTCGCGAACGCCGGGCCGGCCAGGACGAAGTCCGACAGCGTCCGGCCGATCTTCGCCCGGCCCCGCTCCAGCGCCGGGAGCGTGACCTCACGCAGGTACCGCGGCGTCGAGAACGCATGGAAGAACATGCCGTCAGCCACTTCGGCGGCCACCTCGGTCATCATCTCGCCGACGGCCGCGAGGTACACCGGCGGCGGGCCCCACTCGTGCGCCTCGGGAGAGAAGAACGGCGTCATGAGAGTGTGCGTGTAGAAATCGCCCTGGAACGACAGCGGCGTTCCGTTCTGCCAGGTGTCCCAGATGGCGCGCATCGCGAGCACGAACTCACGCATCCGGGCGGCCGGTCGTGACCACGGCATCGAGAAACGCCGCTCGATGTGCGGCTTGACCTGGGAGCCCAGCCCGAGGACGAACCGCCCCCGGGAGTAACGAGCAAGGTCGAAACCCACGTTCGCCAGCGTCATCGGTGTCCGGGCGAAGGCGATCGCGATGGAGGTCCCGACCGTCAGGTCACCGGTGGCGTCGCACGCCCGCAGCGACAGCAGGAACGGATCGTGCCGCGTCTCGCCCAGCCACAGGCCGTCATAGCCCGCGGCCTCGGCTTCCCGCGCGTTGCGATGAACGACATCGATGTCCTTCGGAAGCGTCGTATCGATCTTCACAGAACCTCCCCGGCCAGCCGACAGGCGGCACGCCGCACCCGGACGCACCCAAGGACATGAAGATGCCTCATCTGTATTGTCTACCTTATTTATTGGCGAGGCGGCCAGACCTTCACGACGCGCCCGCACCGTCCGGACGAAGGAGACGAGCATGCAGGTCGGCCTCTACTTCGACCTCCGCAACCCGCCGGAACGCCGCCAGGACCCAACCCGCCTGTACGGTTTCACCCTGGAGATGTGCCAGGAGGCGGAGCGGCTGGGCGCGGACTCGATCTGGGTGACCGAACACCATCTGTTCGATGACGACTACCTTCCCCAACCGCTGACCTTCGCGGCGGCCATCGCGGCCCGGACGAGCCGGGTACGCATCGGTACCGGCATCATGATCGCCCCACTGCACGCGGCGGTCGAGATCGCCGAACAGGCCGCGGTGGTGGACATCATCAGTGGCGGCCGCCTCGACCTCGGCCTCGGCGCGGGCTACCGGATACCGGAGTTCGAGCTGTTCGGCGCCGATCCGGCGAAGCGCTACGGTGCCACCGACCGGCGGGTCCGTGAACTGCGGCAGATCTGGGCCGAGGGCCGGGTGACCCCGCGCCCCGTCCAGGAACGGCTGCCCATCTGGCTCGGTTACCTGGGCCCCCAGGGCGCCCGGCGGGCCGGTCTGCTCGGTGAGAACCTGCTGTCGGCCTTCGGCCCGATCGCCGAGCCGTACCGCAAGGGGCTCGCGGAAGCCGGGCACGCCCCCGAGACCGCCCGCATGGCTGGCGGCATCCAGGGCTGGGTCAGTGACGACCCGGAACGCGACTGGCCGGTCATCGGCGGGTACCTCGCCTACCAGCTCGACTCCTACCGCCGGCACATGGTGGAGGGAACCGGCGCCCCGATGCCACGGCCGGTCGACCCCGACCGCGTCCGGGCCCGCGAGGCGTCCAAGAACCCGATCGACTACTTCCACTACGGCACGCCCGAGGAGGTCGCGAGCGGCATCCGGGCCTTCGTCGGCGACGCACCGGTCGACACCGTGTACCTGTGGGCCTCACTCGGCGGAATGCCGGCGGACCTCGTGGCCCGCCACGTCGACATCGTGTGCACCAGACTCGCGCCCCTGCTTCGCGAGACCAGCGCACCGGCCGCGTCATCGGCCCGATAGTGGGCGGCCGGCCCGACGGGCCACGACCATCCGGCCCGCCGCGGTTCCCGCCAGCAGCCCGGCAGGAGAGCGCGATGGCAGCCTCAGCCGAGCACGTCAAGCACGCTGGCCCCATCGAAATGCGCCAGGACAAGCTGATTGGTCTCCACCAGATGACGCCGCCAGAAAAGCTCCGCCCCGGTGGCGTCGCCAGCCGCGATCAGATCGACCAGCCGCCGGTGCGCACGCAGGGCAAGATCGTCCTCGTGGGACTCCTCCCCGCTACCGGACGGCAGCGCGGCCCGGTGCGCCATGGCCACTCCGGTGACCAGGTGATGCAACATTCTCGTCAGGACCGCCAGGGTCTGGTTGCCGGCCAGCTCCACCATTGTCTCGTGGAAGTCGGTGTGCGCTGGAATCAGGCTTTCCGGGCCGGTCAGGCGTTCTTCATCGCAATCGAGATGCGCCGTGAGCGCCTCGGCATCCCGCCGCCGCCGCCGCGCCGCCAGCAGCCGGGCGGCCGGTGGCTCAATCACCGAACGGGCTTCCAGCACGTCGGCGACTGTCACGTTGTCGTGCTGGAGGACCAGCCCCACAAAACGTGCCGCCACATCGCCGTTGGGAACATGCACCCGTGCCCCGCCGTGAGCGCCCCGCCGCACACCGATCAGGCCCTCGGACTCCAGCACCCGGAAAGCCTCACGCAGCGTCGGTCGCGAGACATCGAACCTCGCCATCAGGGACGCCTCGTTGGGGAGGCCGTCACCTTCTCGAAGATCACCACGAATAATCTGCCGACGCAGGGCAGCCGCTACCAACTCAGCGGTCTTGGGCACCCGGACGTGGCCAGTCGCGTCGATGTCGGCGGGTCGTCTGCTCACCAACTCATCGTATAGTTCATTCAGCCATCATCGAAGCATCTTGGACGTAGAGCGCCCGGCAACAGGGGCGTGGACCAAGGGGAACGATGACGCAAGGTGCGTGCCCCAGCCCTGCTACGTCCGAGGTCCGAGGCCCGGCTGGCACGCAGCGCCGCGGTACCCGGCACCGATCCACCAGTTCTTCCTCGGGAGCATGAAATGACCCATGTAGATACAGCCATCCTCCTGATTCGCCTGTGCGTTGGGCTCACCCTGGTCGCCCACGGATGGAACCACCTGTTCGGTGGCGGCCGGATAGCCGGCGCGGCCGGCTGGTATGGCTCCATGGGCCTGCGTCCCCCACTCGTGCAGGCCTGGATGTCAGTGCTGTTCGAGTTCGCGGCGGGCATCGGCCTCGCCGCCGGCTTCCTCACCCCGCTGGCGGCCGCGGCCGCGGTCGGTCTCATGACGGTCGCGGGAGTGGTCGCGCACAGGCCGCACGGCTTCTTCGTGTTCCGTGAGGGTTACGAGTACGTTCTGATGATCGCCGTGATCGCGGTCGCCGTCGCTACCGCCGGTCCGGGCAAGGCCTCACTCGACCACGCGATCGGCCTGGGCGGCGTTGGCTGGGCCGGCTTCGCGATCTCGACCGGCGTCGGCCTCGCGGGCGCCGCCGCACTCCTGGTGACCAGCTGGCGGCCACAGCCTGTCAATCCCTGAACCCGCCTCAGCCGGCATCAGGCCGGTGACGCGGCAGGGAGACTACTGTGGCCCCGTGCGACGGGCTGCCGGGACGTCGCGGCGGGAGGATCTCCACATGTTGTCAGCAAGAACCTTCCCAGGCGGCGGTAAGCACGGATGAGGAGACCGCGGTTGCCCGGCGCCCGGGTGAGCCGTGCGCCGGTGCTCCTTCTCGGTGCACTGGCCTGCTGGATTCTGCTGTGGGCGCTGACCAATCCGCTGAGAACCGCCCCGGACGAGCCGAGCCATTACGCAAAGGCCGTGGCCGCGGGACACGGACAGATCCTCGGCGACGCTGTCCCGTTCGCGGAGATACAAGCGACGCGGGCATTCAGCGATGACTCGCTGCGCCAGGTCCGGAACGCCTACCGGAGTTTCCTGCTGCCAGCTGACCTCCGGGACACGACGAATCCTCCGTGCACCGCCCTGCACCCGGACGTGTCGGCAGCGTGCCTGCGCCTGCCGGCAGCTGTTCCGGACGGGCGGGTCAACAGCATCGTCGGTGCGTATCCACCCTGGCTGTACCTGCCCGCGGGAGTTCTCACCCGGGCCGCCTGGTCGGTCCACTCCGGGTACCTCCTCGCGCGGCTGGGTGCCACCCTCATGTCGGCCGGGCTGCTCGGCGCCGGGCTGTGGCTGCTGCTGGGCGGGCAGCCACCAGCCGGGCAGCCACCAGCCGGGCAAGCAGCAGCCGGGCGACGCGCCCGGCAGACCCTGCTGCTGGCCGGGTACACCCTCGCCGCCACCCCGATGGTCATCTTTCTCAGCTCGCAGGTGGGTACCAGTGGCGC
This sequence comes from Protofrankia sp. CiP3, assembly GCF_917627345.1. Lineage (NCBI taxonomy): Bacteria > Bacillati > Actinomycetota > Actinomycetes > Frankiales > Frankiaceae > Protofrankia > Protofrankia sp. CiP3. The sequence goes on from NZ_CAKJTM010000026.1 coordinate 13,835, forward strand.
CGAGGTCACCGGAGCGATCGCATCCACCGCGGCGGCGCTGCGCCTGTCCCGTGCCGAACATCCCACGGCCCGAACCTGGTTGATCGCTGGCGCCGTCCTGGGCATCACCGCGCTGAGCCGTCCGCTGGCACCCCTGTGGGTGGCCTTCGCGATCGCTATCGGGATCGGCCGTGCCGGCGGGCGCGCGGCGCTGCTGCGGCTGCGCGCGGCCGGCCGGCCCTCGATCGCGGCAGTGACGGTCACCGCGGTGGGAATCGCCGCGACAACGCTCTGGACGCAGAGCCTGTCGCTACGGACCCCTGTCCTGTGGGACCGCCTCGGCCGCGGTCTCGCGGTCGCCGTCGAGCTGGCCCCGGAGTCCGCCCGCCAGGCTGTCGGGATCTTCGGCTGGCAGTCCGTCCCCATCCCGGACGCCGTGTACTGGCTGTGGGGACTGCTGGTGGTGGGGCTCCTCCTCGCCGCCTTCGCGGTCGGCCGGTGGCGCGATCGCGCGCTGCTCGCGGGAAGCCTCGCGGTGGTCATGGCCAGCTACGAACTGCTCGCCGCGGCCGTGTTCATCCAGAACGGTTTTGGCATGCAGGGCCGGTACATCCTGCCTGTGCTGGTCATGCTGCCCCTGCTGGCGGCGGAGGTGCTCGCCGTCCGGCTGCCCGAGCGCCTTTGCGGCCATGCGGCCACGGTGGCGGTCGGCGTCATCGTCATGACCGCGGTCGGCCAGTTCGTCGCCTGGGGCGCCAACAGCCACCGGTACGCGGTCGGCATGGACGGACCGCTCTGGTTCGTGCCCCGCCCCGCCTGGTCACCATCGGGCGGCTGGCTTGTCTGGCTGCTTCTCGCCTGCCTCCCTGTCGTTGTGACCCTCGCCGCGGCCCAGTCCTGCCGCCCGGTGCGGGCCGGCTGGCCACATGGTCCGCTCTCCCAGCGCTACCGTGCGGCCGACGCCGCCGGAAGCGCGACGACGCGGCCGGCGCGAACGCACAATCCAGGTGGCATGCTGCACTGGGACAACTCGGCGTAACAAACACCGCGGAGGGGACGACGTGGCTGCCGCTCCAGAGGCCAGCCGCATCGTGGCTGGCCGGTACCGGCTCATCGAACGGCTCGGCACCGGTGGGATGGGCACGGTGTGGCGCGCCTTTGACGAGGTGCTGCTGACCGAGGCGGCTCTCAAAGAGGTCGACCTCGGCGACGCTCCTGATCCGTTCGAGCGGGCCGACCGGGTGGAAAGAGCTCTCCGGGAGGCCAGACACGCCGCGAGGCTGCGTGGCCATCCGCATGTCGTGACCATCCTCGATGTGATCGTCGAGGATGGTCTGCCATGGATCGTCATGGAGCTGGTGCCGTCCCAGTCGCTGTTCCAGCTGGTCCGCGATCACGGTCCGCTGTCTGTCGCGGAGGTTGCCCGCATCGGGATCGCGATCGGCGACGCGCTGGCCGCCGCGCACGCGTTCGGGATTCTGCACCGCGATGTGAAGCCCTCGAACGTGCTGATCGGAACCGACGGCAGGGTGGTCCTGACCGACTTCGGCATCGCGACCCGGGACAGCGACTCAGCTCTCACCGTCACCGGTGTGCTCGGGACACCGTCCTACATGTCACCGGAACGCCTGAACGGTGATCCGGCAACGCCTGAGGCGGATATGTTCGGCCTCGGCGCGACCCTCTACTTCGCCGTGGAGGGGAAGCCGCCGTTCTACCGGGAGACCTTCGCCGCGATGGTGGCGGCGATCCTGTTCCAGCCCCCCTCACAGACATACCGGGCGGGCCCGCTGGGCGATGTTCTCACCGGCCTGCTCGACAAGGATCCGCGCACCCGCCTGACGTCCCGCCAGACGCACGGGCTCCTGATCGGCATCGCCGCGGCACGCCCGCCAGCTGCCCCGCCACCAAGCCGCCAGCCCGGCGGACGCCCGCGGGTCGTCAGCCGTGACGACGTCGGCCCGCGCTACGCCTTCGGCAGCGCCCCTGGGAGCACGACGCCCGAGGTCGCAGCACCGGAGGTCGCGCCGACCACCCGCGGCTCCCAGACAGCCCCTGATGATCCAGCCGATGCGCCCGCCGGCATGCCGGCCGATGCGCCCGGCGCGCTCGCACCGCCGTCCAATCTGACCGCCACGCAGGAGAACGGAGCGGTGGTCCTGCGGTGGAGCGCGCCGACGTCGTCCGGCCCGGTCTCCTTCCGCGTCCTGCGAGTGGTGGCGGACCCGGCCGCACCGACTGGACGGTTCGAACGCAGCCTCGGCATGACCGCCTCCACCGAACTGTCCGACGCGGGTGTTCCCCACGGCGTGACGGTCTGGCACGAGGTGATGTCGGCGGCCGGCGGCCGGCGCTCGGTGCCGGCCCGAACCCAGCCGCTGACGATCGCCCCAGATGTCACGGCGCTGCGCGCCCGCATGGACGGTGACGGCGTCGCCCTGTCCTGGAATCTCGCGGCAGGATACGACGACGTACTGATCGAGCGGACCTTTGACGAGTCGTCGCCGTTTCACGGGGCCACCCGCCGGGTCCGCGCCGCCGGTGGCCGCTATGTCGACCATGACGCGCAGACCGGGGCCACCTATCGCTATCGGGTACGGGTGTCCTACCCGGATCCGCTCGGCGCTCTGGCCCATACCGCGGGCGTGGACGTGGTTGTGAAAGTGATCGCCAGGCCGCGTCCGGTCCTCGACCTCGAGGCGGACAGCGACGGCGCGGTGACTACCCTGCGGTGGACGACCGTTCCCGGCGCGCTGGTGCGGATCTACGTCACCGAGGTGCCCGCCGGCTTACCCGAACGCCCGGCGGACCAGCCGCCTGACGGCGGCCCCACCCCGGCTGATCCGCTCCTCGCGACAGGCCCGTTCGGCGCTGTCGACGAAGAACTGCCCGTGGACTCACTGGACGGGCACGCGCACCTGGCCGGCTCAAGCCGGCGTGGCCGTCTCACCGTGACCGCTGCCGGCGGGCCGGTCGTATACACCCCGGTCAGTGTCGCCGGGAACAGAGCGGTCGTCGGCCGCTCAACCCACCACCTGCCCACCGGGCCTATCCGTGCGCTGCATGCCGTCGACCGCGGCAACGAGATCGTCCTGACGTTCCAGATGCCACCTGGCATCACCGAAGCCCGGGTGCTGTGGCGCCATGACACGATGCCCACCGGGCCGGACGATCCGGCCGCCCGGAGCGCGAAGGTCACCAACGCCAGCCTGGAAATCAGAGGCGGCTGGCACCTGCGCGCGCCCGACAACGGACTGATCTACCACTTCGCCGTCTATCCCCTGGTCCGGTCGGCGGATGGGGTCAGGGCACTGCCCACCGGCACCTACGCGGTCCTCCGCACCGGCTCCCACTGATCATTCGACTCATTCGACCGCGCACGTAGCCCGCCCGGACGCTTTTCACAGCTCAACGGAAACACCATCCGAGCGGATGGAAACAGCATTTCCCTACCGTCAACAGTGCAGCCTGCCAACAAATACAATATGTTAACTAAATATTTACCGATCGCCATACGATCAACATAAATCCGGCAATCTGCATCTATTTCCCGTCCTGTCATCTCATCCCCTGAAGACAAGTACGGGACACAATTCAGATCCTTTCGGGACCACCCGGTGATCCCGCGGGCACGGCAGAGCAGATTGCGATCATGAAACTTTTAGCAGCTCACCGACCCGCTCGGATGCACGTCTTTTCGATACAGCGCCACTGGCACCAAACTCCCCAACGGCCGCGGCCGCAGTCCGGCAAAGCTCTCCCCAGGCACGCAGCAGCCGCCCGCCAGGCACCCATCGGCCGCCAAATAGAGTCTGTTACATGTGGAACCATTGGGAATATCCCTATGGATGCCACTCCTTGCTCATGAGACAACCAGAACCACACAAACGGACGCGTGGCACCATTGACGACACAAGGGGATACCCAACAATTCATCACAGAATTGGCTTTTCGCGTCAATGATCCATTGTCGGCCTTAGGCTGACCCAGCCAACCCGCGCCCGAACCTGTCGGCTGTACCCCCTCCGAACCTGGACTAATCACCCGGGTAGAGTCGTCTCGCCCACGGGGGGAGACCGGAGGGTTACGGTTTTCGCCCCGGGCCGCGGCAGGGCCGGGGCACGAAGGCTCTACAAGAACGCTCGCCCCAACGAGGCGCCAAGACACGGCGTCGGACGAGAGGATCGGATGCTCCAGAACTGGCCAATCCGCTCCAAGCTGGTCGCCATTCTCATCCTTCCGCTGATGGCGCTGACAGTTTTCAGCGCCATCCAGGTCCGGACGAACCTTGAGAGTGTCAGCGCAAGCGATCGGATCCGGACCCTCGCGGGTTTCTCAATCAAGGTCAACGATCTCGCTGATGCCCTCCAGAAGGAACGCAACGCAGCGGGCACGTATGTCGGGAGCGGATTTCGGGTCGGCTTGGACGACGTGCGAGCCACCCGGATCCCGACCGACGCGGCCCTGGAGAAGTACCGAACCGACGTCGCGGGGCTTCCCAGCAGCGCAAGCAAGAATCTGCGAGCCGTGCTGGAAACCACCCGCAACCAGCTCGATCAGCTTGCCGCCCACCGGCAGTCGATCGACCTGGGGCAGACGGACCGTGACAAAAACGTCACCTTCTACACCCGGGGAATCACGGATCTGCTGACTGTCGTCGCCCAGGTTGGTCTTGGGTCCGACAACTCGGAACTCATCAACATGGCCGCGAGCCTGAGCAGCATGACGCGGGCGAAGGAGGCCGCCGCTCTCCAGCGCGGCTACGTGGCCGTGATCCTGTTCCTCCACCAGAGCAACGTCGGGGTCGTCAAGCTGATCCAGGCGAATGGCGGCGCGGAGGATGCCTGGATCACGCAGTTCCGCACCACCGCTTCCCAGCGGCAGCAGGACAGCTACGACAAGACGGTCGGCCCGACCGTGGACGGCGTGACCCGGATGCGTGACGGCACGGTGTTCGCGGCCCAGATGAACCAGCCCATCACCATCGACCCACAGGCGTGGCTCACCGCGGCTGACGACAAGCTCGCCCGGATGGTCGAGATGGAAAACCAGCTCTCGACCGACCTGCGGAACCGGAGCAACGCGATCGCCTCGACCGCGACCCGTGGCGCCTGGCTCGGCGGTGTCACCGTCGCGCTGGTTCTCGCCGTGTCGATCGGCATTTCGCTGTTCGTGGCGAGCCCGATGATCCGCCACCTCCGGCGCCTGCGGGGAGCCGCCCTGGAGGTCGCGAACAAGAGCCTCCCAGATGTCGTGGAACGGCTCCACCAGGGGGAGCAGGTGAACATCGACAACGAGGCGTTCCCCACCGCGAGCCGGACCAGGGACGAGATCGGCCAGGTGGCCGACGCCTTCACCACCGTCCATCAGGTGGCTGTGCGCACCGCTGTCGAACAGGCGGCGATGCGCAAGAGCATCGGCGACACGTTCCTCAACCTCGCTCGCCGCAGCCAGGCTCTCATCCATCGCCAGCTCAAGGTCATCGACGGGTTGGAACGCAAGGAGACCGACCCGGACGAGCTGGCGGAGCTGTTCCGGCTCGACCACCTCGCGACACGCATGCGGCGCCACGCCGAGGACCTCATCGTGCTGTCCGGATCGAAACCAGCCCGCGGCTGGCGCCGGCCGGTCCCGCTCAAGGACGTCGTCCGCGGAGCTGTCGCCGAGGTGGAGGACTACACCCGCGTCAAGGTGCTGCCGATCTCGGGTTCCGCCGTCGGTGGCCACGCGGTCGGCGACGTGATCCACATGCTCGCCGAGCTGATCGAGAACGCCACTTCCTTCTCCCCGCCGCACACTCCCGTCCACGTCTCCGGCCACGAGGTCTCCAACGGCTGCGTGGTCGAGGTCGAAGACCGCGGCCTCGGCATGACCGACGAGGAGTACGACGAGGTCAACGAGCGGCTGGGCAACCCACCACCGTTCGACCTCCAGACCAGCGAACGACTCGGCCTGTTCGTCGTCGGCCGGCTCGCCCAGCGGCACAGCATCCAGGTCCGGCTGCGGCCGTCACCGTATGGCGGGACCCTCGCCATCGTCCTGCTCCCAGCGGCGCTGCTGCGCGAGATCGACGCGGCCGCCGGCCAGCAGAACCCGGCGATCTACGAAGAGACCTCCGGAGCGGTCCCCGCCGGCTCGTTCACGGACCCGCTCGGCGGCTCCGCCGAACCCAGCGAGTTCGGCGAGCTGATGCCGGTGGGCGCGCCGGCCGCGTCCAGCAACGGCGACGGCGATGACCGGCCACTCATGGACGATCTGCCCGTGTTCGCCACGATCCGTTCAAGCTGGTTCGTCGCCGAGCGGAACGGAGTCGGGAGCTCCGACAACGGCAAGAACGGCGAGCACTCCGGGCCGTGGACGCGGCCGGACCCACAGCCCGCGTCCAATGACTGGACCGAAGCTCCGGATACCCCGGCCGAACTGCTGGACCCATCACATCGGTGGGGCCAGCCGCCGGGCAATGATGGCCACCAGACCGGACCGACCAGTCGTTGGGAGGACCCGGCCGATACCTCAACACGTTGGACCACCGCGGCGTTCACTGACAACGGCCTGCCTGGGCGGGCCCATGCGCCCGAATCCCGGCTGCTCCCGCCGGCTTCGCCCTTCCCACCCAGCCCACCCAGCCCGCACTTCCCCCCGCCGGCTGCACCGTCCCAGACAACATCCTTTCCACCGGTCGCGGCGTCAGCACCCGCATCGGAGCTGCCACCTGCCACACCACCGACAACGGACGCGGGCCTGCCGAAGCGGAGGCGACGGGCAAGTCTGGCTCCCGAGCTCAGGGGAACGCCCGCCAACGAACCCACGGCCCCGCCGCTCCTTGTCGGGCAACGATCGCCGGAGGAAATCCGGAACATGATGTCCTCCTTCCAGTCCAACTTCGGCCGCGGCCTGCAAGAAGGACCTAACCCGAACGGCGACGACGCCAGGAAGGTGATGTGATGCGCCATATCGGCCCGGCTGAAAACATGAGCTGGCTGTTGAACAATCTCACGCGGAAAGTACCGGAGGTCACCTACGCGATTGTGCTGTCATCGGATGGTCTCCTGCTGGCCACGTCGAACGGTATGGACCGGACCACCGCCGACCAGCTGGCCGCGGTCGCCTCGGGATTCAACAGCCTGGCCCGGGGGGCCGGGCGGTTCTTCCGCGGCGGCAACGTCCGCCAGACAATCGTCGAGATGGAACAGGGCTTTCTGTTCGTCACGGCCGTCGGCGACGGGTCGTGTCTGGCCATCCTCAGCACGCCTGGGTCGGATATCGGTCTGATCGCATACGAGATGGCCCTGCTGGTCATCCGTGTCGGCGAGTTCCTGACCCCCGAGCTACGTGCCGAGATGCAGGCGGCACTACCGCGCTGAGCGCCCGCCCGGCTGAAGGCGACGCGATTCTCGCTCTGTCGCGTCGCCGCAGGCCCGCGGGACCTGACCCCACGCCCTGATCAGGAGGACCCGTGGACGAGGAGTGGTACGACGAGGACGCAGGTCCGGTCGTCCGCCCCTACGCCGTCACCGGTGGCCGAACACGGCCGGCGGCCAATCGCGCGCTGGAGCTCGTAGCTCTGGTGTCGACGACGGCGCACGGACGGGCAATGCTTCGGAACCTCGATCCCGAGCAGCAGGACATCGTGCTGCTCTGTCAGCACATCCAGTCGATCGCGGAGATCTCCGCCCAGCTCAGCCTTCCGGTCGGCGTGGCACGGGTCCTCGTCGGCGACATGATCGACGCTGGTCTCGTACACGTCACCCGCCCAACCCGACCGACCGAGCGTCCCGACGTAGCGCTGATGGAGAAGGTGCTCGATGGACTTCAGACCCTCTAGAACAAATACCACCGGCTCCGCACTCAATCCGGTTAAGATAATAATTGCCGGTGGATTCGGCGCCGGAAAAACGACCTTCGTGGGCACCGTCAGCGAAATACCCCCGCTCACCACCGAAGCGGCGCTGACCTCCGCGAGCCTCGGTATCGACGACACGTCCCAGGTCAGTGCCAAGACCACGACCACGGTTGCCATGGACTTCGGCCGGATCACCCTGCTCGACAGCGTGATTCTGTACCTGTTCGGCACGCCCGGTCAGGACCGCTTCTGGTTCATGTGGGATGAGCTGGTCCTCGGCGCCATCGGCGCCATCGTGCTCGTGGACACCCGCCGGCTCTCGGACTCGTTCCCGGCGGTCGACTATTTCGAGGAACGCGATATCCCGTTCCTGGTAGCGGTCAACCAGTTCGACGGCTCAAAGGCGTACACCCTCGACGACGTCCGCAACGCTCTCGACATCGACGCTCGGCGACCCATCGTGTTCTGCGACGCCCGTCGGCGGGAGTCCGTCCGGCAGGCCCTGATCGCGCTGGTCCGCCACGCCCTGGATGTGGTGGCAGCCGAGACCCGACAGCGGGGTCTGTTGTCCGAGGCCAGCGCCCACGTCGACTAGCCGGCGCGGGAGAGGAAAGTGCTTGATCTTCTCGGCCTTGATGACGTCGCTCTCGCGGCCTACCGGCTGTGGCTACGCCAAGAGGACCTGACCACCGAGGACGTAAGCCTGACCCTCAGGCTTCCCACGAGCATTATCACGCGGGCCCGCGACAGGCTCATCGAGCTCTCGCTGCTGGTGATGTCCCGAGATCATCCGGGCCGCCTCGTCGCGGTGCATCCCGAGGTCCCCCTGGAACAGCTGCTCCGCCAGCAACATGATCAACTCATCCGCCGGCAGGAACAACTCATCCGCGCGCGCCTGCAGGTGAACACGCTGGTCGCCGACTACCTGCAGGGGCGTCAGATCGGGGGGCCCGGGGAGGCGGTGGAGCGTTTGGACGGCGCCGACGCCGTCGAGATCAAGGCGCGGGAACTGCTGGCCCGGGCGGAACGGGAAGTACTGATGCTGCACACCCAGCCCGGTCGGGAACCGTCCATCACAGCTACGAGCACACAAGCCGTCCGAAGTGCGCTGGAGCGCGGAATCACCATGCGCGGCATCTACTCCCGCGGGACGCGTTCGGGCGGCATGACCGCCGCGCGCATCCGTAACATGGCCGCACACAGCCTGGATCTACGTGTGATCGATGCCCCACCAGCGGATTTTGCCATCGTCGACCGCCAGATCGCTCTCGTCCTACTGAAGCTTGATCCATACGACAGCCATGCGCTGCTGCTGCGCGAGCCGGCGCTGACCAATCTGGCCGTGATGTTGTTCGACCACTTGTGGAAGTCCGCCGAACCGCTGGAGGCCGGCCGCAACGCGCTCGGCACGATCTCCGGTGGCGATCCGTCCGGTGGTGATCCAGCGGACCGCGACATGGACGATCACGATTCCGCTGAACCAGAGGAGCCGACGGAATCCGAACGTGTGCTCCTGCGGCTGTTGAGCCTCGGTGCCAAGGACGAGGCGGCCGCCCGCCATCTTGGTGTGTCGGTCCGGACAGTGCGCCGGATGATCGCTGACCTGATGCGCCGGATGGACGCCCGCAGCCGGTTCCAGGCCGGCATCCTCGCTGCGGAGCGGGGTTGGCTATAACAGAACCGGCACGCCAGAAGCCACACTTGGCATTAAGTTGCCACTACATGTTCCTGCCAGATCAATTTAGAGACACAGGTGGAACAAATAAAGCATGCTGCTACGGGGGCAAAGGCCAGGTCGGGACTGGCTTCCGGGGGCTTATCGCGGTACAGCAAGGGCGGATGCAACAGATCGCTTCGCGGTCCACTGGACCCGCGTCATCAGATCATCGAAGGCAGCCGGGAGCAGCCGCTGATCAAGGCATAAAACAGGCGTCTACCAGCGGTTCTGGCATATCGTCAGCACATGCCGGCGTCAATGCGACACCGATGTCGCGCACGCTCGTCCGAGTTCTTCCAAGTACAGCTAGGGAGCATGCGTGTCAGTGTTCTACAGCCAGGTCCGCCCAGCTGTTCCCGGACCCTCCCGATGACGCACCGGACCCTTATCGTCGCCCGCATGGAAACCAGCGACGAAACCGCTGTCGCCGACATCTTCCATGAGTCGGACAACGGCCAGCTGCCCCGCCTGCTAGGCGTCGTCCGCCGCGATCTGTTCAGCTTTCACGGACTGTATTTCCATCTGATCGAGGCGGCTGACGATGTCGGCCACGCGCTGCCCTCGTTTCGTGAACATCCGCTGTTCGTGGACGTCAACACGAAACTGGGGAAACATATCACAGCGTACGACCCGGCAACCTGGAAAAGTCCACGGGACGCGATGGCGCGGAACTTCTACTCATGGGCTGCCGACTGACCGGACCGACCGGACCGAACGGACCGACCGGACCGAACGGGCTGACCAGCGGCCCTGACCGCCGGCCGCCCCCAGCCACCACCACAAGGGAGAGAACGTCATGGAACCTGCCTGGAATACCGACCGGCTGCTCGACTTTCTCATCGAACAGACCGTGCTCGCCCCCGACGACCGCCCGGCGCACCTTGACGTCACGTTCGCCGAGGTCGGCATCGATTCACTGGCGTACCTGCACCTGCAGACCGTCGTCTTCGACGCGTTCGGGATCGAGTTGCCCGCGGAACCGCCCGCCGACTACACCCTCGAACAGATCCTCGCCACGATCAACGCCGCCGGACAGGTCATCGCCTGACAAAACGAACGAGCCTGGGCGGACCATTGCGCCCACCTGGTGAACCGAATGGAGAATGATGGCCTCACACACAGAGAACTCGATCTGGATCAACGCTGACATCGATCTCGTCTGGAAAACGACCAATGATCTCGAAAACTGGCCGGAACTCTTCACCGAGTACGCCTCGGTAGAAATTCTCGAACACCACGACAAGACCTTCAGGTTCCGGCTCACCATGCACCCGGATGCCAACGGAAACGTCTGGAGCTGGGTTTCGGAACGGACCCTGGACCCAGACAAACACCGCGTCCAGGCGCACCGCGTCGAAACAGGGCCTTTCGAATTCATGAACATCGAGTGGACCTACGAACCAGAGGGCACCGGCACCAGGATGCGCTGGGTCCAGGACTTCCACATGCGCCCAGAAGCACCCGTCGACGACGCATGGATGACCAACAATATCAACAACAACACCCGACGGGAGATGGGCGTCATCCGCGACAAGATCGAAAAAGCCGCCCGAGCCACAACGCCACTCCCCCGCCAGGCCTGACCTCGCGCCCCACGCCTCCGGCGCAGCACGCCCCCGCACAGCGCACCTGCTACCCGGCGACGACAAGCCCCCACGTCGCCGACGATTTTGGAACGCTGGCCTGCCCACCCCCAGGGATCCAGGAGAAGCCATGACCGTGACCACCCCCACCACCAGACCGGCCGCGCTGTCGATCCACGCCGTCCCGGCCAACCGCCGTCGCGGCGGTGATATCCGCACCCTACTGTCCCCCGCGACGGTGGGTGCGAAGTCCGGCTTCCTCGGCACGCTGACGCTGCAACCGGGTGAGGTCGTCACCGAGCACTGGCATCCGTACTCCGAGGAGTTCCTGTACTGCGTGTCCGGAGGCGTCACCGCGCGGCTCGATGGGGAGCACACCGCGCTGCCCGCCGAGCACGGGCTCCTCATCCCGATCGGGATGCGGCATCGGATCGTCAACGAGGGCAGCCAGACGGCCTTCCTTGTCTTCCAGCTGAGCCCCTTGGCGCCGCGCCCGGAACTCGGCCACGTGGACACCGAACCGCTCCCCCAGAACTGACGTGCCCACGCTGGAACATCCCATGAAGGAGCCGGAAGTGAGACGGACGGCGATAACCGGCATCGGCGTGGTCGCGCCGGGAGGCACAGGTAGCAAGGAGTTCTGGCACCTGTTGACCGATGGCCGGACAGCCACCAGACGCCTGTCGTTCTTCGACCCGAGCCAGTTCCGCTCGCAGGTGGCCGCCGAATGCGACTTCGACCCGGCCGCAGCGGGGCTGACGCCACAGGAAATCGCCCGCAACGACCGTTTCATCCAGTTCGCCCTCGTGGCCGCGACCGAAGCGGTCACCGATAGCGGGCTGGAACTCGGCGGGGACGCGGACCCCGCCGACCCCGACCAGCCGCTGGTAGCCGTGAGCATGGGCAGCGCGGTCGGCGCGACCACCCGGCTGGAAGACGAGTACGTGATCGCCAGTAACAGTGGGCGCGACTGGCTTGTCGACCCCAGCTACGCATCGTCCTTTCTTTACCACGCCCTGGTCCCCAGCTGTCTGGCCACCGAGGTGGCCTACCGGTTCGCCGCCCATGGCCCGGCACACGTGGTCTCGACCGGCTGTACCTCCGGGATCGACGCGGTCGGGTACGGTCACCAGCTCATCGTCGACGGTGAGGCCGACATCGTGATCGCGGGAGCGTCGGACGCGCCGCTGTCCCCGATCTCGATCGCCTGCTTCGACGCGATCCGGGCGACGTCCGCGCGCAACGACGATCCCGAGCACGCCTCCCGGCCGTTCGACGCGACCCGCGACGGGTTCGTGATGGGCGAGGGCTCCGCCGTACTCGTGCTGGAGGAGCTGACACATGCGCGGGCCCGGGGCGCCCACGTGTACTGCGAGGTCACCGGCTATGCCGCACGCTCGAACGCCTTCCACATGACCGGTCTGAAGGCCGATGGTCTCGACATGGCCGTGGCGATCTCGGATGCCCTGCGGCAGGGCCACACCGACCCGGCCCGGATCGACTACGTCAACGCCCACGGCTCCGGGACCAAACAGAACGACCGCCACGAGACCGCCGCGTTCAAGAAAGCGCTCGGGCAGCATGCGTACACCGTCCCGGTAAGCTCGATCAAATCCATGGTCGGTCACTCCCTGGGAGCGATCGGCGCCATCGAGGTCGCGGCCTGCGCCCTGGCGATCGAGAACCGGGTCGTCCCACCCACCGCCAACTGGGCCCGCCCAGACCCCGAATGCGACCTGGACTACGTACCGAACATCGCTCGTGACCATGACGTCACCGTGGCCCTGTCGGTCGGCAGCGGCTTCGGCGGGTTCCAGTCAGCCATCGTTCTCGACCGTGGATCGGACGCCCGGTGATCGCCGCCCGGCCAGCCCTGCGTCCTGTTGTCACCGGTGTCGGAGTGATTGCCCCCAGCGGCATCGGAACCGAGGAGCACTGGCGCTCCACGCTGCGTGGCGAGTTGCGAGTGAAACCGATCACCAGCTTCGACGCCAGCCGGTACACCACGACGCTTGCCGGCCAGATCGACGGATTCGACCCCGCTGGGCGCCTGGGCGGCCGACTCGTCCTGCAGACCGACCGGTGGACGTGGCTCGGCATGGCCGCGACCGAACTCGCGCTGTCCGACGCCTCCTACGACCCGGCGGCGCACGATCCGTACGCGACCTCGGTGGTGTTCGCGGCCGGGTCCGGCGGCAATGACTTCGGCCAGCGGGAGATCCAGCGGCTGTGGAGCCTTGGCCGCCAGGCCGTGAGCGTGTACCAGTCCATCGCCTGGTTCTACGCGGCGACCACCGGCCAGACCTCGATCAGGCATGGCCTGAAGGGACCGTCCGCGGTTGTGGTCACCGACGCCGCCGGTGGCCTCGACAGTCTTGCGCAGGCCCGGCGGACGATCCGCCGGGGAACGCCGGCCGTCCTCGCTGGCGCTGCCGAGGCCGGCCTCACTCCCTACGCTCTGACCTGCCAGATCACCGGCGGGCGCCTGTCCACCAGCAGCGAGCCGAAGGCCGGCTACAAGCCGTTCGACCGCTCCGCGGGCGGTCATGTGCCCGCCGAGGGCGGCGTGACACTCGTCGTGGAGGACCCGGCCTCCGCCGCAGCCCGCGGTGCGCCGAAGATATACGCCGAGATCGCCGGATACGCGGCGACCCACGACGCGGCCCATCATCGCGACCCATCGCCGGACCCGCGCTGGTACGCCGAGGCCATGCGCCGAGCGCTCGTCGATGCGGACCTCACCCCGGCCGACGTTGATGTGATCTTCGCGGACGGCGCGGGCTCGCGGGATCTCGACGACCTGGAGGCACGCGCGATCCACCTGGCATTCGGTGCCCATGCGGAGCACGTTCCCGTCACCGCTCCGCAGGGCCTGATCGGGCGGATGTGCGCGGGCGGCTCAGCGCTGGCGGCGGCGAACGCGCTGTTGTCCATTCGCGACGGAGTGATCCCGGCGGTCGGTAACCTCGACGACCCGCTCCCGCAGTACCGCCTCGACCTCGTCCGGGAACCACGCGAAACCCCGGTACGGGTCGCCATGGTCAATGCCCGCGGCTACGGCGGCTTCAACAGCTCGCTGATCCTGCGGGCCGTCGAGACACCCGCGCGGGAGGACAGCTGATGGACTTCGGGCTCAAAGGCAGATCAGCCCTGATCACCGGCGGTGCCCGCGGGATCGGGCGTGCCGTCGTGCTGGCGCTCGCGCAGCAGGGAGCGTCCGTGATCACTTGCTATGTCAACGAAAGCGACGCGGTCACTTCGCTCGCGGACGAACTCGACCGACTTGGCACCGACGCGCAGCTGGTACGCGCCGACGTGTCGGTGGAAGCGGACGTGAACCGGCTGCTGGAGGCCGCCCGCGACCGCTTCGGGGCGCTCGACATCCTGGTCAACAACGCGGCGGTCGCGACCCAGGCACCGCTGCACCAGCTCCGCCTGGACGAGTGGCGACGGGTACTCGACACCAACCTGACCAGCCTTTACCTGCTCCACCGAGCGGCGCACGACCTACTGGCCAATGAAGCGTCGATCATTACCATCGGCTCAGCTGGAGCATTGCGTGGCGTCGCGGACCGCACCCCGTACATGACCTCCAAGGCCGCTGTCCTCGGCTTCACCAGATCCCTGGCCAAGGAACTCGGGTCACGAGGCATCCGAGTCAACACGGTGGCCCCCGGTTTCACCGAGACCGACCAGACGGCCGGCATGTCGCCAGCAAGGCGGGCACAGGCCGAGGCGATGACCGCGCTCGGGCGCCTCGCCCTGCCCGAGGAGATCGCCAGCGCGGTGCTCTTCCTCGCGGGCGACGCGGCCCGCTACATCACCGGCGCCACGCTGTACGTAGACGGAGGGATCTGATGATCAGAGTAACTCTTACGATGCGTGTCCGTCCCGATCGGGAACAAGATTTCATCGACGCCTGGGAAAAGGTCGCGCTGGCCGCGAGCCTGGCGACGGGCAATCTGCGGCAGAGCCTCCTGCGGGACGGCCCGCGCGCGTTCGTCATCACGAGCGACTGGACGGACCGGGAGCATTTCCAGGCCTTCGAGCGCAGCCCGGAGCAGGACGCTCTCACCGCGCCACTGCGCGACCTACGAGAGAGCGTGCGGATGGATGTAGCCGAAATCCTCGTTCACCGGGAAGGAACAGAATGGCGATCGTGAGCGGCGAGACCCTGGCCGAGACCAACAGACGGACGATCATCAACCACTTCCAGGCACTGGAGAACGGCGATCTCGAAGGTGCCCTGACAGCATTCGCCCCGGATATGGTTAATCACCGGATGGAGCCCGGCAGCCCACCTGGGCGGGCTGGTCTGGCTGCCACCCTGGGGGTCGTGCTGCGATGCTTTCCGGCCGCCGCCTGGCGGCTGGAAAGCATCGTCGCGGATTCGGAGCTCGTCGCCTCGATGATTGTGATCGAAGGCACGGCGCACGGAGTGATCATGGGAGTGCGGGCCGCTGGTCAGCGGGTGGCCTGGCGACACACCCACTGGTTTCGCATGTCCGGGGGAAAGGTCGTCGAGCATGACGCGATCCGCGACGATCGCGGCCTGCTCCGCCAGCTTGGCATGAACGTGCGAGGCCCGCATCCCGGCGGGCTCGGCGGCGGGCTCGGGAGCTCCGAGAAAGGAGCTACGGGCAGCGGGGTACAGGAGAACGTACCTCTCACCGTCGGATAACCAGCCGTCCACCGCCCGGCCGGCGAGGGTCAAAGCCCTGTCTCCCAAGCTGGGCGAAACAGATCACACAAGCCCTTCCCAGCACCATTACACCGCGCTCTGATTTTCTGCCGAAAATTAGGTTACCGGTCGAGAAAAACAACATTGTCGCAAGTCAGGAGTAGTGGCGTCATAATCCAGCGGACCGGTTGCCCTTTAGTATTCATCCCACCTTAGTTTTATCCCACCCCGTCCCGGCCAGGAGAACCCACCATGAGCGAACATCCTCCCGGAAGGCATTCCGACGGTGCGCGACCAAGCGGGTACATCGACGTCCATCACCATATGTTACCACCCACTTTAAAACGATTGGCGGTCGACCGTAATCTGTTACCACCGGTCGGCGGACCGCCCTTCGCGACCTGGGATCTCGCGGCCGCCCTGAAGACGATGGACATGAACGGCATCGAGCTGGGGCTGGCGTCGGCCGCGATTCCCAGCGAATTCCTCGGCGGCGATGCGCCCTGGGCCGCCGAGATCGCCCGTACCGCCAACGAGTCACTGGCCGAGATCGCCCATCAGCACCCGCGGCGGTTCGGATTTCTCGCCTACGTTCCGCTGCCATTCATGGAAATCTCACTGGCCGAGATCGCCTATGCATTCGACGAGCTCGACGCGGACGGCGTCGTCATGGGCTGCCATGCGGACGGGGCATATCTGGGAGATCCTGCCCTTGACGAGGTCTTCGCGGAGCTGAACCTGCGGCAGGCAGTCGTGCTCATCCACCCGTTCAACCTGCCGGCCTGTTCAGTGAGCCCGTTCCCGGCATTCATCGCGGACTTCATGCTCGACACGACGCGGGCAGCCATCCAGCTGATTACTTCCGGCACGCTGGACCGTTACCCGGAAATCTCGTTCATCCTGCCGCACGCCGGCGGGTTCCTACCTTATCAGGCCGCTCGGCTCACCCTTGCCGCCGCCTTGGGGCATGGTCTCGATGCCAGCACGGTCCAGGCCGCCCTGAACCGCTTTCACTACGATACAGCCGGGCCAATGTCACCATACGCCACACCGACATTACTCGCCTCCGTCGGTGCCACGCGAATCCTTTACGGTAGCGACTACAACGCGGTACCCGCCGCAGGAGTTTCCGTGGCGTCCCAGGGACTGAAAAATGATCCCAGCCTCGATGCGGAAGCATTTCGTCTGATCAGTCGCGAAAACGCACTTCGGCTTTTCCCGGCTGTCGCCCGCCGAGTGGCACCAGAAAATTTCCCGAGCACCGGCTGAACTGCCCGCCTCGATCCGTTTAGACACCTGGTCCCGCAAATATCAGCACCCCGCCGACGAACCATTACTCAAGAACGGGAACTATAATGACCGAGTCCAGTGAAACACCCGAACAGATTCTACGGATCTCCGCCGGCTACATGGCCGCCAAGTTTCTGTTCGTCGCGTCCCGGATCGGCCTGTTCGAGGCGCTGGCGCAGGGCTCGCGCACAGTGGCGCAGCTGAGCAGCGTGATCGACGTCCCGGAACGGTCCACGCGGATCGTCGCCGATGCGATGGTGAGCGTCGGCCTGGTCAACCGGGAGGGCGACGCATACAGCAACGCCCCAGTCGCGCAGACGTTTCTGGCCGGCGCCACGCCGGCTGACCGGCGCCCCATGCTGAGGTGGTGGGACCAGATCAGCTATCCCACCTGGCAACGGCTTGAGGCCGCGGTGCGCACGGGCGAACCGCAGACAGCGCCCCTGTCCGCGGCGGAGCAGACAATGCTCTCGCTCGGAATGGAGGTCAGCACCAGCGCCTCCGCGGCGGCGCTACCCGGTCGCTACTCCTTCTCCGCCCATCAGCGCCTGCTCGATCTGGGTGGCGGTACCGGTTCGTTCGCGCGTGCGGCGCTGGGCCGCAATCCGCAGCTGTCCGCCACGTTGTTCGAGCTTCCCCAGACCGCGGTCGTGGCTGCGCGGCATGTCGACGGGTTGGCTGACCGGGACCGGCTGAACATCGTCGAGGGCGATCTCTTCGACGATCCGATACCCAAGGATCACGATGTGCTGCTGCTGGCGAACGTGATTCATCTCTTCCCACCGGACCGTAGCCGGATTCTGCTGAGCCGGGTTCGGGAGGCGGCCCCTGACGGGGCCCGTCTGTTGCTGGTCGACCTGTGGACCGATCCCACCCACACCGACCCCGCGTTTGCGGCACTCCTCTCGGGCGAATTCCTGCTTGTCGGCGGTGGCCAGGCCTACAGCGTCGAGGAAGCCGCCGAACTGCTCGCGGACACCGGTTGGCGGTTCGACGAGCACCAGCCGCTGGCCGGTCCGGCCTCGCTTGTTCTGGCCACAGCCGGATAGCCTTCTCGGCGCTGTCCGTGGAAGATCAAAGAACAGCTGACGCAAGGAGGTCGTCGATGACCGCGCGTATTCTTGTCTTCGCGAATGTCGCCCCGGCGGTGGCGAACGAGTTCGAACTGGCTTATCTACAGGTCACCGCACGGATGAAGGGCACGCCCGGCCTCCTCGGTGACGAGCTCCTGCGAGGCCCCGACGGCTCCGGCCGTTACCTCCTGCTCAGCGAGTGGGAGAGCGAAGAGCAGTTCCTCGCCTGGGAGACCGCACCGGGCCACCGTGAGATCACCAGCCCGATGACGCCGTACTGGTCTGGGAGCTTCGAACGCCGGATCTACAACATCGCTGCCCGGCTTGAACACGGGGCCGCCGCCAGCTGAACACCGGCATGCCCGTCCGGCCACCCGCCCGTTGATCGACGGCCGGGTGGCCGGACGGGCATATGGCCAAAATACTGGATTTGCCGGATGCATGGGCCTTGCCGGATTCCGGTCTTTTCTACCGGCTGGACCATGACGACCGATACCGACCGGTCAGATCACGGCGACGAGATTGGCCGTGGATCCCAGCGGGTCAAGGCCATCCCGGCACGAGCCCGATGACAAAATCCAATCAACAGGTAACCATGGCAATACAGACATAATATGTTAATTCGTTTATCCTGGGTACTTTTTCCGGCCCGCCGCCTGATCCAGCTGTCACCAGGTCAAGGCGCCCGCCTGGCAGGGCATAAACTGACCATCCGACGGTGACGCGAGGAACCTGGTCGCGGTTGGCGAGCCCCGAGCCGATACCTTGGCGGAAATAGCCACGGCTCAGCCGGGTCACCGAACGCGGACGAGAACGGCCAGAGAGGTAGCGAATTGTACTACCGGAGCCATGGTGGATCGGCGCGCCCGCGCGGACAGCGAGGGAGCGTGTGACCGAGGCGAGCGCACCGGACGACGGGCCAGACGGTGGGTTGAACTGGCTCGTCAATAACTTCGTCGGGTCGGTTCCTGGAGTGGCGAGTGCCATCGTCGTCTCGGTCGACGGGCTGCTGCTCGCGGTGTGCGACGGCTTCATCCGCGACCGGGCAGAACAACTTTGCGCGATCTCCTCAGGCCTGCTCGGCCTGACCCTCGGTGCGGCGACTCTCATGGAGTTCGGGCCGGTACGCCAGACAATGGTCGAGATGGACCACGGAACCCTGCTCCTCATGGCCATCAGCGAGGGCGCCTGCCTGTCCGTCCTGGCCGCCAAAACATGCGAAATCGGTCTCGTCGGATATGAGATGACCCGGCTGGTAGCGCGGGCACGCGACTTCCTGACACCTGCCAGGCGCGGCGAGCCACGGGACCGGCTGGACGTAGGATAACCGCCTGACGAATACGGTCCGGGCAGACCCGGCCGCAGCGGGCCGAGATTCTTTGCGGAAGTTCAGGTGAGCGCGGTGGCGGACTTCTATCACCGGGTCATTGTCGAGCCCGGAAAACAGCCGCTGTTCCTGCTGCTGGTGGCGTTCGTGGGTACATTTCTGTTCATCCGGCTCAGCGTCCGGATGATCCGGGCGGGGGTTTCCTGGTGGCCAGGAAATGTCGCGGCTGGTGGGACACATATCCACCATGTCGTCTTCGGCATCATTTTCATGTGCGTCGCCGGAGTCGGTGCGTTCACCCCGGCAGCCGGCAGATCACCGTGGTGGGACCTGCTCGGAGCGCTGTTCGGTGCCGGGATCGCGCTCGTCCTGGACGAGTTCGCTCTGGTCCTGCACCTACAGGACGTGTACTGGAGCGAGGAGGGCCGTGTCTCGGTCGATGCGGTGGCCCTCGGGGTGGCGGTCACCGGCCTGCTCGTTCTGGGCAGCCTGCCCTTCGGGGTCAACGGCCTTGACGACAGCCAGAGCGCGGCACTGTGGGATTATGTGGCATCGCTCATCCTCAACATCCTTCTGGTAGTGATCACTTTTCTGAAGGGCAAACTGCGCCTCGGGACCATCGGGCTGCTCGTCCCCTTCCTCGCGCTCATCGGCGCGATCCGGCTGGCTCGGCCCAACTCGCCGTGGGCACGATGGCGCTATCACAGCGGATCTCACAAAGCCGCCCGGGCCGACAGCCGGGCCATCCGCCACGACCAACGGTGGATCCACCGCAAAGACCGTATCTCCGATCTGATCGCCGGTCGCCCCGACAGCGGGTGACCGGCGCGATGGCCACGACGCCGTCCCCGCACAGCTGTGTCGGCGGGGCTGCCCGCCCGCGTCGGCCTTCAGTCGGTTCCCAGACTTGCGTCAGGCCCACATCAGGCTGAGACCCGACGATAGGGCGATGTCGGCGATATCCGTGATGACGGCCAGCCGGGCACCCTGGACGCTCCCCGGCCGCGCCGTCGTCCAGCTCCCGCCCCTGACGATGAGGACCTGAACGTGACCACAACCTTTCCGGACCAGGCGGCCGGCGTTCCCCCCGCACCGGCTGGCCCGGCGGCTACCCAGGTCCGGCAGTCACCCGCCCGATGGACGCGGCGCCTTCTTCGCGGCCGGGAAGCCGACCAGCCCTGGGTGCGCCCTGCCCTGCTCGCCCTTCTCACCGCAACCGCGCTGCTCTACAGCTGGGGGCTGGGGAGGTCCGGCTGGGCGAACGCCTTCTACTCCGCCGCCGTGCAGGCCGGCTCGACGAGCTGGAAGGCCTTCTTCTTCGGTTCCTCGGATGCCTCGAGCTTCATCACCGTGGACAAGCCGCCGGCTTCCCTGTGGGTGGCGGAGATCTTCGTACGCCTCTTCGGGCTCAACTCGTGGAGCGTGCTCGTCCCACAGGCGCTCGAGGGCGTCGCGGCCGTGGGCGTCCTGTATGCGACGATCCGGCGCTGGTTCTCCCCCGGCGCGGCGTTGCTGGCCGGCGCGGTCTTCGCGACAACCCCGGTCGCGGTGCTGATGTTCCGGTTCAACAACCCCGACTCGCTGCTCGTCCTGCTGCTGGTCCTGGGTGCGTACGCGACCGTCCGGGCGGTGGAGGACGCGAGCACCCGTTGGATCGTCTGGGCGGGCGTCTTCGTCGGTTTCGGTTTTCTCGCCAAAATGATGCAGACATTCCTGGTCGTGCCGGCGTTCGCGCTCACCTATCTCCTGGCCGCACCGACGCCGCTCCGGCGCAGGATCGGCCAGCTCCTGCTCGCCGGGGTGGCGATGCTCGTCGCTGCCGGCTGGTGGGTCGCGGCCGTGGAACTGTGGCCGAAGAGCTCACGCCCCTACATCGGCGGCTCGCAGAACAACAGCGTCCTTAATCTGATCTTCGGCTACAACGGCTTCGGCCGGCTCAACGGCAACGAAGCCGGCAGCGTCGGTGGCATGGGCGGGGCGGGCGGCACCGGCGGCCGCTGGGGAGCGACCGGTCTGACCAGGATGTTCAACTCCGAGATGGGTGGGCAGGTCTCCTGGCTCATTCCGGCTGCGCTGATCCTCCTGATCGGCGGGCTTGCGCTCGGCTGGCGCGCCCCGCGTACGGACAGGACCCGGGCGGCCCTTGCGCTGTGGGGCGGCTGGCTCCTCGTCACCGGCATCACCCTGAGCCTCGCCCAGGGGATCATCCACCCGTACTACACGGTAGCGCTCGCCCCCGCGATCGGAGCTGTGACCGGTATCGGCGGCACCGGCCTCTGGCACCGCCGTGGCCAGTTCGCCGCCTCTCTGCTGCTGGCCATGGCCCTGGCCGCCACAACAGCCTGGGCCTACGTCCTGCTCAGCCGGACGCCCAGCTGGCACCCGTGGCTGCGGCCGCTGGTGCTCCTTCTCGGTGGCGCGGCGATTGTCGCGCTGATCCTCAGCCTCGTGCTCTCGGTGCCGTTGGCTCGCCGTGCCGCCGTGGTGATGGCTGCCGTGAGCATTGTCGCGGGCGCCACCGGGCCAGCCGCCTACGCGGTCGCGACAGCTTCCGCCGCGCACACCGGTGCCATCCCATCCGCCGGGCCCACGGGCTTCGGTGGCCCCGGCCGCGGCCCCGGCGGCGGCTTCGGCGGCGGCTTCGCTGGCGGCGGCCGGATGAACGGTTTCACTGGCGGTGGTTTCGCTGGCGGTAACACCCCGCCGGGTACGTCACCGGGCGGCCCGACCGCACAGGGCGGTACCGCAGGTCTGGCCGGCGGCTTCGGCCGGCGGGGCGGAGCCATGTTCGGACGGACAGCCGGTGGCCTCGGCGGGCTTCTCGACGCGGGAACACCAAGTGCCGCGCTGGTCACGGCGCTGAAGGCGGACGCGGGGCGCTACACCTGGGTCGCGGCCGCCGTCGGCTCCAACTCCGCGGCAGGCGTCCAGCTCGCCACCGGCGACCCGGTGATGGCCATCGGCGGCTTCAACGGAACCGATCCCACGCCCACACTCACGCAGTTCCAAGGGTACGTCAGCCAGCGAAAAATCCACTACTTCATAGGCGGCAGCGGGATGGGGATGGGCGGCGGCCAGCCCAGTGGTACGGCCAGCGCCATCACCGCGTGGGTTCAGCAGAACTTCAGCCAGACCACGATCGGCGGCACAACCGTGTACGACCTGACCACGCCCGCCGGATAAGAGCGCCCGCCACGCACAGGGAAATGCGCAGGATCAATCACAGAGCGCAGGCAGGTGCGATCCCCGCTGGTCCGTCCCTCCGCATTCGGTCGATATTCCATCGATGCGCCGGACAGCGCGGCGGGGATCGCGCGCATAGCAGGGCACAGCCAGGGAAGAACAACCGAGTGACACCAGAACACCACAAAAAATCAACCAATGAGATTACTGTACCCAATTAAAACAAAAAGTCCTTTTCGTAAGCATCCGATCCGCCGCGCTCGGGATGATCAGCGTGAACCTGGTGGTAGGACAGGTCCTGGGAGCTTCTGTTCCCAACATCGCAATTAGCTACGCGTTGTTAGGCTTTGGGCCTGCCAACCCGGCCGCCAGCGGCCGGTGCCAGCCGATCCCATCCGATCATCGATCGCCACCCCGGGGAGGTCTGGGATGTCAACGCCAAGAGTGCTCGGCGTCGTGCTGGCCGGTGGTGCGGGCAAACGGCTCGCGCCACTCACCGCCGACCGCGCCAAACCGGCTGTCCCGTTCGGCGGCCTCTACCGACTGATCGATTTCGTCCTGTCGAACCTGGCCAACGCCGGCTACCTGCGGATCTGCGTTCTCACGCAATACAAGAGCCACAGTCTGGACCGGCACATCACCACCACGTGGCGGATGAGCGACCTGCTCGACAACTACGTCACGCCGGTGCCCGCACAGCAGCGGCTCGGACCCCGCTGGTACACGGGATCCGCGGACGCCATCCTGCAGTCACTGAACCTCATCTACGATGATCAACCGGATATCGTGGTCGTGTTCGGCGCCGACCATGTCTACCGGATGGACCCGCGGCAGATGGTCGGACAGCATCTGGACAGCGGGGCCGGAGTGACCGTCGCGGGGCTGCGTGTGCCCCGGATGGAGGGGACACAACTCGGTGTGATCAGCCCGAGTGCGGATGGCCGCACAATTGACGCCTTCCTCGAGAAGCCCGCGGATCCTCCGGGCCTGCCGGACGCACCCGATGAGACGTTCGCCTCCATGGGCAACTACGTCTTCTCCACCGACACCCTGATCGAGGCGCTGCGAGCCGATGCCACCGACGACGACAGCGTCCACGACATGGGCGGGAACATCATCCCGATGCTGGCGAAGGAAGGCATGGCGCAGGTCTACGACTTCGCTGACAACGACGTGCCAGGCGCGAGCGAACGGGACCGGGGCTACTGGCGGGATGTCGGCACCCTCGACTCCTACTTCGACGCGCACATGGATCTGTGTGCCTTCGATCCGGTGTTCAACCTGTACAACCGGCACTGGCCGATCCTGACGAACGTCCCGTCCCTGCCGCCGGCGAAGTTCGTGCACGAGGAACCAGGCCGTACCGGCATGGCGCTCAACAGCGTCGTCAGCAACGGAGTGATCATTTCTGGCGGCCTGGTACGCCGGTCGGTCCTGTCGCCGGGAGTACGGGTGAACTCCTGGGCGCAGGTCGAGAACGCGGTCATACTGGACAACACGATCATCGGACGGCGTGCGGTGGTCCGCAACGCGATCCTCGACAAGAACGTGGTGGTACCGGAAGGTACGCAGATCGGGATGGACAAGGAACACGACCTCGCCCGCGGATTCACAGTCAGCCCCGATGGCATCACGGTCGTCGGGAAAGGTGTGACGATCACCGGCTGAGCCTGACGATGACCGACTGAGCCCCGTCCCGGATGCCTGAAGGGCAGGTAATGCGCGTCTCGTTGCTGACCAGGGAGTACCCGCCGGAGGTCTACGGCGGTGCCGGAGTGCACGTCGAGTACCTTGCCCGCGAGATCTCCCGGTTCGTGGAGCTGACCGTGCACTGCCAGGGGGCCGACCGGGTGGGCCCGGACGGTATCGCGGTGCGCGCCCACCGGCCGTGGGAACAGCTGGCGGACGCGGGTGACGCCCTGCGGACGGTGTCGGCCGACCTGTCCGCGACCGCCGCTGCCGCCGACGCCGACCTGGTGCATTCACACACCTGGTATGCCAACCTGGCCGGGCATCTGGCGTCGCTGCTCTATGGGATCCCACATGTGCTGACCTCACACTCGTTGGAACCGCTGCGGCCGTGGAAAGCCGAACAGCTCGGCGGCGGCTACGCGCTGTCATCCTGGTGCGAACGGGTGTCCATCGAGTCCGCCGCGGCCGTCATCGCGGTGAGCGAGGGCATGCGGGCGGACGTCCTGTCGGCTTATCCGGCGGTCGATCCGGCGAAGATCCACGTCATCCGCAACGGGATCGACACCGACGAGTACGCGCCAAGCCCCGCGACCGACGTCCTCACCCGGTACGGGGTGGACCCGGAGCAGCCATCCGTGGTGTTCGTCGGTCGGATCACCCGGCAGAAGGGAGTACCGGTACTGCTGCGGGCCGCGGCCGAGCTCGACCCGCGGGCACAACTGGTGCTCTGCGCGGGCGCGCCCGACACCCCCGCGCTACTGACCGAGGTCACCGACCTGGTGGACGGGCTGCGCGACACCCGCAAGGGACTCGTATGGATCTCGGGCATGCTGGCCAAGCCCGACATCATCGGACTGCTGTCGCACGCGACCGTGTTCGTCTGCCCGTCCGTGTACGAACCGCTCGGGATCGTCAACCTGGAGGCGATGGCCTGTGGCACGGCCGTGGTCGCCTCCAGGGTCGGCGGTATCCCCGAAGTGGTGGATGACGGCGTGACCGGGCTGCTCGTCCCGCCCAGCGACCCGGCGGCGCTCGCCGCCGCCGTCAACGAGCTCCTCGCGGACCCGGCGCGCGCCGCGGCCATGGGCAGAGCCGGCCGCGACCGGGCCGTCACCGAGTTCGGCTGGCCGGCCGTGGCCGAGAAGACCGCCCGCCTCTACGAGACCCTGATCTGACCCCGGCCAACGTGCCGCTGGTGTCAGGCCATGCCGCTGGTGTCAGACCACGCTGAGGGCTGCGGGTAGGTCCGCGCGCCCGGTGAGCAGCAGGAGGATGTCGGCGGCGTCGGGGAGCGCCGCGGCAATGCCGGCGGCGAGCAGCAGGCTGCCACCGATGGCGGTGCCGAGGCTCGCCGGTGGCGGGACATCCAGCGCACGAGCCAGATCCAGGGTGTGGACGGTGAGCTCAAAGGTCCGGGTGGGCAGGTAGTCAGCCAGCCTCATAGCGCCGAGCGCAGTCATGACGACCGCGTCGTCGGGGCTCTCGCGCACCAGCTCGCGCACCCGGTTGGCCAGCGCCGTAACCGCGTCCGACGGGTCGTCACCGAGTGCCGCGCCAGCATCACGGCCACGTTGGGTCACGGCCGCGGGGTCCGCCAGCCCGCTACGCACCGCCAGATCCCCGCTTCGTACCGCCAGGTAGTAGCCGACGGCATCTATGCGATCAGGCTGAGCGCCGGCGCCCGCATCAACCACGCCGGCCGGTGTCCCCAGGTAGGTCTCCACGGTCGACAACGCCCGGCTCGTGTGCCCGACCAGGTCGCGCACAGACCACTCACCCAGGGCCGGGGCCGTCCAGCAATCATCGCTGATTCCGGTGACGAGGGACACGAACGCGCTGGCCGCATGCTCGAAACAGGCCCGCGTTTCGTGGGGTCCGGTGCCATGCACCTGTCGAGTCATAGCCCTTCGAGACCATCAAGGTCAACACCTGGGCGTATCCCTCCGTCACCTCGCGATCCATCCGCCCGTACGCCGCTCTCTTTTAGGGGGATATCTATGTGTAGCCGATCAGAGCGGATGTGGCTCGCCAGGTCGCCGGCGACGGAGTGTGGCGGCGCCTGGTCACCGACCCCGTCGGCGGCAAGCTGCTGGACTACGGCCAAACGACGTACCGGCCGCCGGCGGACCTCACCCGGTTCGTCCGCCCTATCCTCGGGCGCTCTTATCACGCGCCGACACCGAGCCCTCTACCAGACGTAGGCAGAGACGTTCGGAGCAGCGGGCCAGGATGTTCGGCGCAAAGCAGTCATAACCATG
>NZ_CAKJTM010000026.1:40871-57891 GCF_917627345.1 Protofrankia sp. CiP3
TGGGGGCGTGACATTGCCGACTTCCGGCGCTGTGCCCAAGCTTGGATGCTGCAACGACTCATCCGGGCTGGTAACTGTTGTAAGAGTGACCAGTGTTCTTCTGTGGCCCGGGACAGTCGGGCCGAGTGCGGGCACGCCGCCGCGCATCCCAGGCTCGGTGCGTCGAACCAGCTCGGTCGACGCCCTGCGCCCGGACGGCATCGAAGGCCCGCTCATCCTTGTCGGCAGGGCCCGCGACATCCGCACGGCTACAGACCGGCAAGTCACAGACCGCGATCCGGAGCTCGTGGCCGAGGCAAGTACCCGAGTCGCGATCGACTACTTCGGCCAGCGCCTGGTGACCGCGGTTTCCTGTGAGCCCGCGACGGCGGGCACGGACACGCTGGTCGGTACCCGGGCTGGCTCCGGCTTCCGCACGGCGCTGGACCGGGCTGTGCCCCAGCTGACCGCCGACGGCACCCTGCTCGGCCTCCTCCTCGACGAAGTACCCGTCGTCACACTGATCTCAGGGTCGGCCATCGCCCGCGTCTCCGGCAAACGACCGCGGAACACGGTCATGCCACCCACGGATGTCTGCGCGGGTTGGAAGGCCGGTGGCGTGATGGACGTGAGCCAGCGCGAAGGCCGCTTCGCTCTTCTCGGCATCGGACCGTCCGCCCCGGCGCTGGATGACGCGACCGATCCGCTGGGCTGGCACACAATGCCAGATCTGCCACCGGGAAGCATCCGGCGGCGGCGCAGGATCGACGTGGTTCCTGGCCCACAGCACGGCGCTGTGACCGTTGAGGGACTTTTTCGTGACACGTTCTGCGAAGCGGACGGTACTCAGAAAGTGATCCACGAATATGCCGTCAGGGCGACGGTCGACCTCGCAACCGGGACGATCTGCTCGACCAGCGCGACGCCCCATGTCCTTCCCGGCCCGGACTGCCCGGTCGCCGCGGCAAGCGCCAGCCGTCTGGTCGGCCAGGGCCTGCTTGGGCTCCGCGACGTGCTGCGCGCGGACCTGGCCGGACCGACGACCTGCACCCACCTCACCGACCAGCTCCGTGCGCTCGCGGACGTGCACGCGCTGATCCCCCTGTTGCCGTAGCGGGCGGTCGGCCGCGGCTCAGGCACATCATTCACCGTTTCAGGTGCAAACAGTAGGAAGTCATTCATCTGGACGACCATGCCGCGTGAGTTGATCGGTCCAGTGTCACATGTCGTGAAGACACCACGCATGGGGATACCCGATCGCCTCGCCGAGCGGATGAGCATGGCCGAACAGCACGACTGGCTGGTGGCCCAGCGCCCGTCCCGTCGTACGCTGTTCCGCGTCGGCGCAATCGGGGCCGGCGCGCTCCTCGCCGGCCCCAGCCTGCTCGACTCGGCAGCGTTCGCCACAACGCCAGCCCTAGGAGCAGCGAGCCCGACGCTGGTCACCACCAACTCCACCGCGGACGGAGCGTCGGTCGCCCCGTCCGCCCGGCACCTCGCGTTCGGCGCGAACCCGCGCCGTCAGATCCGCGTCGGCTGGCAGGTGCCGACCCCCGTCAGAAGGCCGTTCCTGCGCATCGGCACCGACCCGTACAACCTGTCCGGACGCATCCCGGCCGAGGTCCGTCCGCTGCATTCGGAGGTGCCGGGAGCTGCGGGGCCCGTCGACCAGTACTACCTGCACGTCGAGGTGGACCGGCTGCGCCCCGACACCACCTACTACTATGGGGTGGGCCACCAGGGCTACGAACCCGCCACCACCGTCGGTGCCCTCTCGACGGTGCGCACCGCGCCTCAGCGGGGCCGCTGGAATACGGATCCCTTCACGTTCACGGCCTTCGGCGACCAGGGCGTCAGTGCCCACGCGCTGGCCAACGACGGTGTCGTGGCCCAGCAGAACCCCGCTTTCCACCTGCTGGCGGGCGACATCGCGTATGCGGACCCGAGCGGCCGGGGTCTGCCGGTAAGCGCCACCGGCGCGAACGGGACGGACGTGTTCAACCCGACCATCTGGGATGCCTACCTCGGGCAGATCGAAGCGGTCGCCTCACGGGTGCCGTGGATGGTCGCGACCGGCAACCACGACATGGAGGCGCTGTACTCCCCGGACGGCTACGGTGGCCAGATCGCCCGGTGGGACTTCCCCGGCAACGGCCCGCAGGCCTGCCCATCGGTCTACTCGTTCATCTACGGCAATGTCGGAGTGATCAGCCTCGACGCCAATGACGTCTCGAACGAGATCCCCGCGAACCTCGGCTACAGCGGCGGCTCCCAGACAGCCTGGCTGAAGGAACGGCTGGAGTTCCTGCGTCACCAGCCCGACGTCGACTTCATCGTCGTCTTCTTCCACCACTGCGCGTATTCGACGACGAACGCGCATGCCTCCGAGGGCGGCGTGCGGGCCGCGTGGGTGCCCCTGTTCGACACCTATCGTGTCGACCTCGTCATCAACGGCCACAACCACATCTACGAACGCAGTGACCCGCTGCGTGGCGGCAGCCCGACCAAGGTGGTGCCGATCGGGGGAACCGTCCACCCGGACACCGACGGGACCACCTACCTGTCGGTCGGCGCCGGCGGGCGCAGCCTGTACAGCTTCCCGGCCCCGGACAGCTACGCCGGGCATGTGAATGACCTTGCCTCGGTCAGCACCTACTCGTGGACGGGCGTCGGGGTGAAGACAGCCGAGGTCGTGACCTGGTCCCGGGTCCGCTACACCGGCTTCTCGTTCGTCGCCGTGGACGTCAGGCCCGCGAGCGCCGGCCAGCCGGCGACGCTGACCGTCCGCGCGATCGCCGAGAGTGGCGCGGAGCTCGACCGCGTCACGATCGTCCGTACCGCCGGGCTGTGCACCCTCGGGTCCCGGGGCGTGCGCGGCCCGCAGGCCGACTTCGACGCCTCCTGATCTGGACGCATCCTGACCCAGAATCGCTAGCATGATCGTGTTGTCGGGTCCCACCGGTGCGATCCGGCAACACGGTCGGTCACCGCGTTCGTGTGGTCTGTGATCCCGGTACCTGGGCCGTCGGCCTGATCCCGGGCCGCCGCGCCCTCGACGACGCTCATGAACTCCACGGTGAGGGCGGCCAGCGCGTCGTACTGCCCCTTGTAGCCGTACCGCTGCCGTAGCGTGCCCCAGTCATTGAACTCGGCCGCGGCCGCTATGTCGCCGGACTCCGGGATCCTGGACCCGAACACATGGAGCCCAGCGTCCTGCCCGCTTCGCTGGAGGTAGTCCGCCATCTGCTGGTGCAGGGTCACCTCGGACCGGTACTTGCTGATTACAAGGCCGATCGTCGGAATGTCGGCGCCCACGCCAGCGGCGAATTTCGTGATCCTGGCCCGGACCTGTGGTATTCCGTAGGTCGACATGAAGTCGGGGACAGCCGGGATGATGTAGCCGTGCGAGATCCTCAGCCCGTTCAGGGTGAGCACGCTCAGATTCGGCGGGCAGTCCACGAGAATGTAGTCGTAGCTACCGGATATCTTCTCGAGCTGCCGCGCCAGCAGCTCCACGGGGTTGTGGACGAGATCCCTGGACGGGACGAGCAGGCGGTCCTGCAGGTCGATGAGGTCGAGCGAGGACGCCAGCAGATCGACCTGAGTGACGGTCCGCACCGGGGACACGTCCCGTTGCAGGGCGGCGTCGATGTCGAACCGACCTCCGGCCGGCCCCGGCTCCACCGCGTCGCGGAAGAGGGTGGCCAGCGTCCGGTCCGAGTCGTTGAGATCCTTCCACTGTGCCTCGCCGATCATGTAGATCGTCAGGTTTGTCTGCGGATCAAGATCGACAAGCAGTACCCGCTTGCCGTGCTCCGCCGCCATGACCTCCGCAAGGGCAGCCGTGATCGTCGTCTTGCCGACGCCACCCTTCAGGTTGATCGTCGAGACGATGTACGCCACGTCCATGCCCTCGTTTTCCCTGACCGGTCAACGCTTATAACGCAGGCGCTGATGACAGCGGATCCGCGTCATCAGGATGACGGATCCGCTGTCTGCTTCCGTCGTCCGACCTTGGGCTCGATCCGGCGGATCATATAGGCGGTCAGGGTCAGGGCGAGGACACCCACCACGGTGCCAACGCTGACGTCGGTGAGCCAGGTCACGGCGTTGTGGTTCCACAGCGGGTCCGGTGGATCACCCAGCGGCAGCCTCCTGGCCGGGCTGGCCGCCTCGGGGCTCACCCTGCCCAGCTGGGCCACCTTGTTGAGGTCGACGGTCGAGGCGAGCGCGGCAAAACCCCAGCGCGCCGGCGCGATCCAGCTGACCTGCCCCAGTACCGGACGTCCCACCGCCGACACGAGCCCGCCGCAGAGCACGAGCTGAGCCATGGTGATGAGGACCAGCACGGGCATGGTCTTGTCAGCGCTGTCGACCAGCGTCGAGACAAGCAGGCCGATCATCATCGAGGACAGCGCCGCCACGAGCACCGCGACCAGACACTCCGCGAGCGGGGAACCGAGCAGCACGGAAGCGGTCGGCATCCGCCCCAGTAATCCGATCAATGTGAAGATCGCGCACTGACAGGTTGTGATCGCGGCCAGGACGACCACCTTGGAACCCAGGTAAGCGGTACGTGACAGGCCGATCGTGCGCTCCCGCCGGTAG
Organism: Protofrankia sp. CiP3; assembly: GCF_917627345.1. Lineage (NCBI taxonomy): Bacteria > Bacillati > Actinomycetota > Actinomycetes > Frankiales > Frankiaceae > Protofrankia > Protofrankia sp. CiP3. The sequence continues at coordinate 45,459 of NZ_CAKJTM010000026.1, forward strand.
ATCGGCCGCTCCTTGACGAGCTCACGAACCGAGTTCGCCATCCCCATGAAGCATGCGCACAGCACCAGCACGACGAGCACCTTGGTCGCGTCCGGGTTCGGCACCGGCAGCGCGGCGAGACCGTCCCGGGCCGGGATCACCCGTGGAATGATCCCCAGCAGGAACGGAAAAGCGATGATCAGCCGGAGATAGGAACGGTCCGCGAGCACCACCCGCAGGTAGCGGCGGGTGAGGGTGGACAGCTGTGCCCGCACCGGCTGCTGGCGGACGCTGGGCAGCGTCGCCGCGGTCCGCCGGACCACCGGTGCGACCACAGCGGACGGGACGTAGTACTCCGACGCGCGGAAACGGGCCGCGAGCACCTCACCCGCAGTGGCCTCCAGCTCCCGGAAGACAGCGACGAACTCCTTGAAGTCCTTCTTGTCGAAGAACCGCAACGCACCGGCACTCGGGCCGAAGTAAGCCACGTGGCCACCGGGCGCGAGCACCAACAGATAGTCACATAGATCAAGAAATAGCACACTATGAGTCACAACAATCACTGTGCGGCCTTCGCTGGGAGCGCTGGCGGCACCGTCGCTGCCCCGGGCGAGGGAGTGCAACGCCTCCATGACCGACTGGTCGTTGGCCGGATCCAGCCCGGAGGTCGGCTCGTCCAGGAACAGCAGTGTCGGACGTGTGAGCAGCTCGAGCGCGACGCTGGTCCGCTTGCGCTGGCCGCCGGACAGCCGGCCGACCGGTGTGTCCGCATGGTCACGCAGCCCCAGCTGAACGACGACCTCGCTGACCCGGGCGCGCCGCTCATCCGCTGTGGTATCAGCCGGAAAGCGCAGCTCCGCACCGTACTCCAGGGCCTGGCGAACGGTCAGCTGGTTGTGCAGGGGGTCGGCCTGCGGGACGTAACCGATCCGGCGGCGCAGCTCGTCATACTCGGCATAGAGATCCCGGCCCGCGTAGCGGACCGTGCCGGCATCGGCCGGACGAAATCCGGTGAGCGCGTTGAGCAACGTCGACTTGCCCGCGCCGCTCGGACCGACCACACCCAGCAGCGACCGGGCCGGCAACCGGAAGGTGACGTCGCTCATGAGCTGCTTGGCACCAGCCCATACCGACAGGCCCTGCACTTCGAACGTAACGTCGCCGCTATCGACGTACTCGACCAACGTGTCACCGTCAAGCTGGAACAGATGATGGCCGATGGCGACGACATCACGTTGCGCCACGGGCGCGTGCGTCACCCTCCGGCCGTTGACAAACGTGCCGTTGGCTGAGCCCAGGTCGACTACCTCGACGTCACCGCGTCGAGCACGGCCCCGGCCGGTATGGGTGGTACCACCGGACCCGCGGGTGTCGACGCGAAGCTGGGCATGGTGCCGAGAGGCCAGTAAGTCGTCCACAACCAGATCGTTGTCACGAGAACGGCCCATGGTCACCTGCCCTGGGCGCAGCCGGTGAACCTTGCGCTCGTCACCGATGAACGGCTGTTCAGACGTGGGCGGACCCGGATCGTCGTCGCTTCCCGCGAGCGCGGTGGGCGGGTCGGCTGGTAGCTCGACCGGCCCCGCTGGGACAGACTGCCGCGGCCGCGGGATGAGAACGACCTCCGGCCCGTCCACGGCGCCGAGACGGATCCGCACCTGTGCCGCGCTCACGCTGAGGTTGCCCACCCGCCGGCCGTCCTGCCAGAGGCCGTTGGCACTGATGTCGCGTACCTGCCAGCCTTCCGCCCCTGCCTCCAGGACGAGGTGGCGCCGCGACACCCGGCCATCGACGATGACGACGTCGGCCTGGCGGGCCCGTCCCACCACGTATGGTCCATCGCCGGCCAGGACCACCTGGCCGGCCGGAGTGTTGACCTGTAGCGCGGTCCCGGTCCAGTCCACCTGCGTTTCTCTCCCCCCGTGGCCGGAGGTTGTCGGCCTCCGGCAACCGTTGGTGTGCCTCCGCGCACCTGAGAGAGGCGTGCTCGCGTGGCCTGTGGTCAGCTGAAAGAGATCTTAACCGCCGCGACCCCACGGAATTGTGTCTTTTCGATGAAACAGGCCGGTAACCGCCGCGGCCGGCACCGGCTGGCGGCACAGCCGCTCGTGTCAGCACGGACACTCGAGTCAGCACGGACACTCGAGCGGCGATCTCCAGGATGGCCATGTCGGCCGGATGGCAGCATGTACGCTACCCCCGTCCGGGGGGACACTTCGGGAGAAACCGCGGAGAAGCCCGCCTTGTTCGTATTGAAGTCGTTTCGCCCACTTGAAGCGTCTTTTGTGTTTCTCGCGACACTCGCCGGCCTCCTCGCCTGGTCACTACCGGATATAACCGGCCAGACGCGGGCGGTGGGAAACGTGACGGGCGCCGCCAATCGTATATCACCCCGACCGGCCGTATTCGGCCAGACCGGAAAGCTCGTGTTCGGCCTTGGCCCCTCCCTCGACAGCGACTCGACATCGCCCGTCGCCAACCAACTGGGGATGTTCACGACCTGGTACAACAGCCCGAACGACTTCGGTTTCATGACCAACTGGGCGAAGGATCTCATTCCACAGGTTTACGCCAAACGACGGGCAATCCACCTCGTGGTGTGGCTCGGCGGGGCCGGTCAGGTCGCGACGGTCCAGACCAAGTACGGCCCAGCGTGCGGTCGCGACTACCCGCTGTCATCGTCGTTCCTGGGTGACACCAGACGGCTCGCGCAGATATTCGCCGGCCCAGCGGACGGAGCACCCCTCTACGTCACGCTCTTCACCGAGCTACAGACCTATCCGTGCCAGGCCAACACCTGGGCGGCCACGCCCGAGGTGACCAACTACTACCTGAAACTGAAGGACCAGTACACCGCGGCAATGGGCATCTTCCACTCCATGGCGCCAAACGCGAGGGTCTCGCTCGGCTGGGGTGGCTGGCAGGCCCGCTGGGACGACCCGGCAAAGGGCGGCGGAAAATCGCTGATCGGGCACTTCGACGACGTGCTGCGTCAGTCGGACTTCCAGAGCTTCCAGGCGATGGACTCAAAAAGCAATGTCGACGACATCCGCAGGATGACGCAGATCCTCGGCGGGTACGGCCCGGTCATGGTCGCGCACTACAAACCCGACGACGGCTCGACCGCCACCTGGCATGACGATCTGCGGTCGATTTTCACCGACGACTATGTGCGGCAGATTACCGCCGCGGGCCTGTTCGGGTTCAGTTTCATGGACAGCAAACAGCTGGCCGCCGATCCGGGCTCACTGCAACTGGTCAGGAACGCCGCCACCCGGTATGGCACCCAGCCAGGCTGAACATCCAGCCAGACCGAGCCCGGCCAGACCGAGCCCATGATGTGAAGATCACCCGCACCCTGCGAAGCTTGTCCGGGTCGGTTCGCGCGGAGCGGACCGACCAGCCCGCCGCGGCGGCCGGCCCTCGAGCCAGAGGTCCCCGGATCGTCACGAAGCGACTATCCGGGGGATGGCATGCAGCGACTCGACGACACCGCCGGCGGAGATGCCCGGTGGGTCGTGTCCGCCGGTGACGTCGTCGACACACTCGAGTGTGGGCACCGGCTGGCGCTGTCCCATGCCCGCGCGGCCGGCGTGCGCCTCGACGGCAGCGGCGCGGAGGTCACCACGTCCGAAGCGGACGACCTGCTGGTACGCCACGGTGACGCCCACGAACGGCGCTGGCTGGAGCGGCTCGTCCACATCTTCGGCGCGGATGGCGTCCGGGTGATCGAACGGCCTGACAACACCCTGACCGCGCTGGCCGCGGCGAGGGATCAGACCCGCGCCGCCGTCACTGCCGGCGTCGCCGTCATCTACCAGGGTGTCCTTTTCGACGGTTCCTTCCAGGGCCGGCCCGACTTCCTGATCGCCACGCACCTCGACCCGCTCACCGGCGCCCCGGTAAACAGCGCCCCGGTGAACGGACGCTACGAGCCGTACGACGCCAAACTCGCCCGGCACGCCCGTCCTGCCGCGGTGCTGCAACTCACCGCCTACGCTCAGGCGCTGCCGACGATCGGCGTGGACGTCGCGCGCCACATCCATCTGCTGCTCGGCGACGGCCGGCTGGAGTCGCTGCGGGCTGACGATATCGCGCCCCTGATCACCCATGCCCGCGCCCGGCTGGCCTCGCGGCTCGCGACCGAACCCGCGATCCCGACGCCCTCCTGGGCTGATCCCCGGCCCGCGTGTGAGACCTGCGTGTTCGCCGGCCATTGCGAGAAGGGGCGGGAGGCTGCCCGTGACCTGTCCCTGGTCGCCGGCCTGCGCACCGATCAGCGACGCAAGCTGCGGGCCGGCGGGATCAGCACGCTCGAACAGCTCGCCGCGGCCGGTGACGACCAGCGCCCGCCGTCGATGGCCGCGGCGACCTTCGCCGGGCTACGGCTCCAGGCGGAGCTACAGGCCATCCAGGATGCGACCCGCACCGATGACGACCGGACCGGGACCGTGACCGTCCGGGTGGTCGCCCCGGACGGGCTCGCCTCCCTGCCCGCCCAGGACCCCGGTGACATCTACTTCGACATGGAGGGCGACCCATACGCGCTGGGCAACACTGGTCTGGAGTACCTGTTCGGGGCCGTGACCGCGACAGGCACCGGGGACGGCGCCCAGGAGGTCTTCCATCCGTTCTGGGCACATGACCGGCCAGGGGAGAAGCGCGCTTTCGAGCGGTTCGTCGACTGGGCGACCGCGCGGCTCGCCGACCATCCGCAGGCGCACATCTACCACTACGCCCCGTATGAGCCGAACGCCCTGAAACGGCTGGCCGCCCGCCACGGCACCCGCGAGCGGCAGGTCGACGACCTGCTTGCCGGGCACAGGCTCGTCGACCTCTACACGGTTGTCCGGCGCAGCCTGAAGATCTCCCAACGCTCATATTCGATCAAGTATCTGGAACCGCTGTACCTGGCCGGCGCCCGGGGGACGGAGGTCAAGACCGCGATCGACAGCATCGTCGCCTACGAGAACGTTCTGGCCCACCTCGCAAACTCCGACCGTGCCGCGGCCGACCGCGTCCTCGGCGAGATCGCCGAGTACAACCGGGTCGACTGCGTATCCACCCACCGGCTGCATCGCTGGCTGTTGGACCTGCGCGCGGCGCAGGGCATAGCGGGCGCGCCGGCATACCACCCGTCAGCGGACCACAGCGACGGGCCCGACGCGACGGTGGACGCGACAGTGGACGCGCTGACCGCGAATCTGCCGGACGATCCGGCGGCCTGGACGGACGACGAGCGGGCGCGGGCGCTGCTGGCCGCCGCCGTCGGCTACCACCGCCGCGAGAACAAGCCGGCGTGGTGGGAGTTCTTCGCCTGGCTCACCGCCGACCGAGCGGCGCTGGAGGCGAACGACAACTGCGCCGTCCCACTGGGCTGGACCATCGTCGAGGGCTGGGCCGTCCCGTCCGGGCGAGGGAAGCGAACCCGGCGCGACCTGCTGGCCGCACTCGACGCTGACGGCACCCACCCGTACTCCGACGGCGACCGGATCCGTCTGCTCTATCCGGGGGCTGGTGGGGCCGACGGCACCACCCGTGATGGCAGTATCGAGCGCGCGGGCCCCGACCAGCTGCTCATCCACGAGACCGCCAGGCCCGGCGAGGTGGGTCTCGACGGGGACGGCAGCGCCGGGGCAGCTGCCGAACTGCCGGTCGCGGTGCTGCCTGGCGCGCCGGTGCGTCCCGAACCGAAACCGGCCGCGATCGCGGAGCTCGCCCGCACCGTCCTGGCCGGGCCCGCGCTGCCCGAAGGCCCGGCCATGGATCTGCTTCGCCGGCACCCACCACGCCTGCTCGGCCGGGTCGGCCTGCCCGACCCGGCCGAGCACGGGAATGATCTGATCGCCACTGTGCTCGCCGCCGTCGACCTACTCGCCGGGTCCTACCTGGCCGTGCAGGGGCCGCCCGGAGCCGGCAAGACGTACCTGGCCGGACGGTTGATCCGCCATCTGGTCGGCCAGGGCCGCACGGTCGGGGTGTGCTCGACCAGCCACAAGGCGATCGAGAACGCCATGCTGGCGGCGACCGGCAACATCCCGGCGGCGAGCCGCTCTCCCGCCGCCGGGATACCCGCGGCCAAGAAGCTGCGCTCCGGGCAGAAGCCCAGCCCGCTGGCACCGTGGGACTGCCCCCGTGACCTCCGCGCGTTGGTCTCCTGGCGCGCCGCGCACCCGGACGGGCATCTGGTGGGCGATACCTCGTGGGCTTTCGCGAACCCCGCGCTGCGCGCGGAGCCGTTCGACGTGTTGATTATCGATGAGGCGGGCCAGTTCGCGCTCGCCGACACCCTGGCCGTCGCCGGTGCCGCCCGCAACCTCGTACTGCTCGGTGACCCGCAGCAGCTCCCCCAGGTCGTCGCCGGGATCCACCCGGACGGCGCGGACGCCTCCGCCCTCTCCCACCTGCTCGGCACGAATGACGTCATCCCCGGCGCATTCGGGTATTTCCTCGATCTGACCAGGCGTATGCACCCGGCCGTGTGCGAACCGGTCTCGGCGCTCGCCTACCGGGGACGGCTGCACGCCCACCCGGTGACCGCCGGCCGTCGCCTCGACGGCATCGACGCCGGCCTCTACCTGCGCGACGTGCCCCACGACGGCAACACCACCCGCTCGGACCCGGAGAAGGACGCGGTCGCCGGCCTGATCGAGACCATCCTCGGCCGGCGCTTCGTCGACCTCGACGGCGAGCGCATCCTGCGTGGCCCCGACATCCTGGTGGTCGCCCCGTACAACCGCCAGGTACGGGCGATCGAGCAGGCGCTCGACAGGGCCGGGACGCACGGCGTCCGGGCCGGGACCGTCGACCGCTTCCAAGGCCAGGAGGCACCCGTCGTCATCGTGTCGCTGACCACGTCCAGCGCGTCCGAAGCGCCCCGAGGGCTGGACTTTCTGCTCTCCCGTAACCGGCTGAACGTCGCGCTGTCGCGGGCGCAGGTCCTGGCCGTGCTGGTGATGTCACCGGCGTTGCTCGACAGCGCCGCACGCACGGTCGACGAGCTGCGCCTGCTGGCCGGCCTCGCCCGGCTGCGGGCCACCGCCCGCACCGACTTCCCCGGGATCACCACGCAACCCGCCGGTAATCAGCCGGTTTCGCTGATCCGGGCCCGCGCTTCCACGGCAGCGGGCCCCGACCGCCGGCAAGCGTCCAGGACTCCGCCGGGGGACGCGGGCGCCACGGCGGCACCGTGGGCGAGTCAACTCGCTGAGGACGATCTGAGGGGATGCCCGTGACCGCGCTCGACACCAGCGCCGAAACCGGAACGGGCCGGGGAAAAGACGCGGGAAAAAAGGGGAGGAAGCGATGGCTGGCCGCCCCGGCCGTTCTCGCCGGCTTCTGCGCGCTGTCCGTAGCGCTGTTCTGGGATGGCTGGACGGATCTGGGCACGACCATCTACGGCGGCAGCGATGCCGTCCTGTTCTCCTGGTACCTGGCCTGGACGCCCTACGCCCTGGCCCACGGGCTTGACCCGTTCGTCACCCATTTTCTCAACGCTCCGGACGGCGTCAACATCATGTGGAGCACTGGCGTGCCGCTGCTCGGTGTGCTGGCCGCACCGATCACCGTGCTGGCCGGACCGCTGGTGGCCTTCCAGGTACTGACGACGCTCGCGCCGGCGCTGTCCGGCTGGGTGATGTTCCTGGTGATGCGCCGCTGGAGCGCGGTGTTCCCCGCCGCCGTCGCCGGGCTGCTCTACGGCTTCAGCCCCTACGTCATCGGTGCTTCCTACGGCCATCTGCACCTGTCGTTCGCGCTCTTTCCCCCGATCCTCCTGCTGCTGCTGGACGATCTGCTCATCCGCCAACGCCGGGCCGCGCGGACCGGCGCGCTGCTCGGCATGGCCGTAGCCGCCCAAGCGCTGGTGAGCGAGGAGGTGCTGGCGACCTCAGCGGTGGTCGCGATCATCGCCATCGCGATCCTGTGCGTCCAGCATCGTGATCAGATCCGCCCGCGTGCCGCGGCGGCGGCAGGTGGGCTCGCGGTCTGCGCGGCCGTCGCCACCGTGCTGCTCGCCTGGCCGCTCTACATCCAGTTCTTCGGCCCCCAGCGCGTCCACGGATCAATCCAGCCGTCCGACATCGCCGTGTCCGACCTTCTCACCTTCGTCACACCCACGCCGCTCCAGGCCATCGGCCCGGACTTCGCCGTCCGGGAAAGCCTGCGGTTCTCCGGCAACGCGGTGGAGGTCAGCGGCTACTTCGGCCTCCCGCTGCTGGCTCTGCTCGCCTTCATCGCGCTGCGGTTACGCCGTGATCCGCTCGTGGCCCTGTGCGGGCCGCTGTTCGCCGCCGTCACCGTCCTCTCACTCGGCCCGCACCTGCACCTGGGGGGGCACGCCACCGGTATCCCACTGCCGTGGCGTCTGTTGGAGCTGGGGCCGGTGCTGCACAACGCACTGCCGTCCCGCCTGTCGCTGTATCTCGTGCTGGCCGCGGGTGCGATGATCGCGGTCTGGCTCGACCGGGTACGGCCGCCGCGGCTGCGCGCCGTCACCGGCGTCGTTACCGCCGCCGCCCTGGTGCCGCTGGTACCGGCGACGCTCCTGCCCTTCACCACGGCCACGCCGAGGTTCTTCACCGGCCCGCCGGTCGACAACCTGCCCACAACGACGACAGCGCTGGTCGTGCCCTATCCGTACCCCCAGCAGAACATCGCGATGCTGTGGCAGGCGCAGACCGGTTTCCGGTTTACTATGCCAGGTTGCTACTGCACGGTCCCCGACCGTAATGGACGATCCAGCTTCCATCCGGAGGCCGACCCGCTGAACTCAGCGCTCATCGCCGTCGCGACCGGCCAGCGGACCGCACAGGCGGCCCTGGGACAACCTGGCCTGGCGGCAGCCTTCGACCACTACCAGCTGAATGCGATCATCCTCGGCCCCACCGATCACCACGACGAGCTCGTGACCCTGCTGACGACGCTGGCGGGTGCACCCGGACGGTACGTCGACGGGGTCGACCTGTGGCTGCTCGACAACGCCCCTGGCCGATCGTGACGAGGTACTGACGCCAAAGAGCCCCGACAGAACAAGCATCAACGGAACAACCATGAATGGAGCGCAGATGGCAGAGATCAAGGTAGCGGTGGAACGGGTCGTCGCGGCGACACCGGCGAAGGTCGTCGACGCGCTCGCCGACTACAGGGGCATTCGCGCCGAGGCGTGGCCAAAAATGATCACTGACTACGAAGTGATCGAGGGCGGTACCGGCGCCGGTACCCGGATTCGTTACCGACTGCACGCGACCCGCCGCCGCGTCCGTACCGTCGAAGCGGTCGTGTCCACACCCGAACCCGGCCGGACCCTCACCGAAACCGACCAGAACTCCACGCTGCGTACCGCGTGGACGGTGCGGCCCGCTGACCCGGGAACGGCGCGGATATCAGTAGAGACAAGCTGGGCGGGCGCAAGCGGAATCGGTGGCTTCTTCGAACGGGCCTTCGCGCCGATCGGTATCCGCAAGCTGTGGAACGGCGTTCTCGACAACATCCAGCCCAGGCTGGACTGACGATCGGGTGACGGGTCTCGGCTGGGTTACGGATCTCGGCCTTCACCTCCCGTCGCCAGTCGAGGAGCTGTGCGACGATCAGCTCACGCGCCACGGCGTCCAGGTTTTTGTCAAACGCGACGACCTCATCAGCGAAAAAGTACCGGGAAACAAATGGCGTAAGCTCAAGTACAACCTGACCGACGCCGCCGCAGCGGGCATGTCGACCGTGTTGACCTTCGGTGGCGCCTTTTCCAACCATATCCGCGCGACAGCCGCCGCCGGTGAGATTATCGGGGTCCGGACGATCGGTGTGATCCGCGGGGAGGAACACCTCCCGCTCAACTGGTCGTTGTCGGCGGCCGTGGCCAGCGGCATGCACCTGACCTACCTCGACAGGTCCGCATACCGCCGCAAGGACGACCCCGGCGTCATCGCGGACCTGCGGAGGCGCCTCGGCGACTTCTTCCTGATCCCCGAGGGCGGCAGCAGCCCCGCCGGGGTCCGCGGTTGCGCCGAGATCATCACCGAGGTCGGCCTCGAGTTCGACCTGGTCTGTTGCGCGTGCGGCACGGGCGGCACGCTGGCCGGTATCGCGGCTGGCCTGAAACCGGGCCGGACCGCCATCGGGTTCTCCGCGCTGAAAGGCGGACATTTTCTCACCGGGGTGGTCGCCGGCCTGCAACGTGCCGCCTTCGGCCGGTCGACCGACAACTGGCGTGTCGAATGCGGTTTCCACTTCGGTGGCTTCGCGAAGAACCCACCGGAGCTCCGCTGTTTTGTCGATGCCTTCGCCGAGCGCCATGGAATCCTGCTCGAAACCGTGTACGTGGCGAAGATGATGTACGGTATCTTCGCCCTGGTGCGACGTGGCGTGATCCCGCCCGGCACCAAGGTCCTCGCCATTATCACCGGACCGGCCGAACCGCCGCCCCGCCCGGCTGCCGGGCGGGTGTGATTGAATTGCCGTGTTTCCCTCGCTGCGGGATAAGGGGCCACGTGCGCGAGAACGAACACGTCGACGTCATGATCGACAACGAGCGCGCGCTGGGGTTCACGCGCGCCACCATGACCCGATGGCTCTCGCCCACACTGCTGCTGCGTACGGCCATACGCGTGGGCATCAGCGGGCTGCTCGGCTCGTACGCCGACAAACGGGAGGAGATGGCGGCGCTGCCCGCCGCGCCCGTGGCCGACCTGTCCGGCACCCGTGAGGTGCCAGCCTCCGGGGAACTGCCGGATGGCAGCGAAGCACCCGACACCGGCGAACTGTGGTTCGACTACGTCAGCGATCTCGGTGACGGGTTCGACTCGACCTATGCGATGGCATCGCTGCTGGCCGCGCCCAGCCTCAACCTGGCCGGGACGACGATGCCGCGCGGCCGGATGCTGGTGATGGGCGGCGACCAGTGCTATCCCACACCCAGCATCGCTGGCTATGAGAACAAGCTGATCGGCCCGTACCGTACCGCGTTACCCAGACAGCGCTCGGAGCCGGCTGAGCGGCCGAAGCTGTTCGTGCTACCGGGCAACCACGACTGGTACGACGGGCTCACCGCCTTTATGCGGGTCTTCTGCCAGGGCTCGAGCATCGGCGATTGGCGTACCGAACAGACCCGCAGCTACTTCGCGGTGCGGCTGCCGCACCGATGGTGGCTGCTGGGGATCGACATCCAGTTCGACTCCTACATCGACGACCCGCAACGCCGCTACTTCATCAAGATCGCACAGCAGATGCGCCCCGGTGACGCGGTCATCCTCTGCTCGGCGAAGCCGAGCTGGATCAGCACGGCCGAGCAGGACTCCGAAGCATATGCCGTCCTCGACTACTTCGAGCGCACGATCATCCGTGCGGCCGGCGCCCAGGTGCGGGTGTCCCTGACCGGCGACCGGCACCACTACGCCCGTTACAGCGAGGTCGGCGGCACCGCGGTGAAGTTCACCGCCGGTGGTGGCGGCGCTTACCTGTCCGCCACCCACCGGCTGCCGCAACGGCTGGTACTGCCGCCGCCGGCATCGCGCGCGCGGGGAAAGAGCGACCCGCCGGTCCATTACGAGCTGGCCAGCACCATCTTTCCGGACGCGCCGGCCTCCCGCCTGCTCGCCGCCGGCATCTTCCGTCTGCCGGCGCTCGCGCCAGGTCTGGTCGCGCTGCTCGGTGGCATCCACCTACTGCTGACGCTGGCAGTCGGCGCCGCCGGGACGGACGGGCGAGGTGCCGCCGGTCGCCTCGACGGCATCGCGGACGGCCTGCGCGGCGCAAGCGTCGGCGGCCTGTTCGTGGGCCTGCTCAGCGGCATTCCCGGGCTCGTGCTGGCCGTGGGCGTCATCGCCGCGGCGCTCGCCCTGACCAAAGCCGGCCGGACCGCGCGGGGTATCGCCGCCGGAGCCACGCATGGGCTTGCCCAGCTCCTGCTTGCTGTCGCCCTGCTTGCCGGCGCTGTCACGATCACGCGCCCGCTGCCCGGCACCTGGCTGCTCGCCGGAGTGCTCCCGCTGATGTTCACGGCCGGCGGCCTGGCCGCCACCGAACTGGTCGCCGCCTATCTCTGGCTGGCCGACCGGACGATGGGCCTGAACACCAACGAACTGTTCGCCGCACAGGGAATCGCCGATTACAAGAACTTCCTGCGGCTACGCATCAGCCCCGACGGACAGTTGACGATCTACCCTGTCGGGGTCCGTACGGTACCGAAACGCTGGCGCTTCACCCCGAGCTCCCCAACGGGCGCGGCGGCGGGAACACCCTGCTTCGCCCCGGCCGACCGGCCCCTGGAGCCCTTCCTCATCGAACCGCCGATCACCCTTGCCCGAGCCGCTTCGGCCCAGGAGCCACCGGACGTAGCGCCGCACCAGCCGTCCCCGGGCACCGAATCGGCCGGCCACTGACCCACGTTCGGTGGAACCGGGTTCATCGCTGCCTCCGGCCACACCAAAAAAATCATGATCGAACAGTCAGCAGCCGA
>NZ_CAKJTM010000027.1:0-52020 GCF_917627345.1 Protofrankia sp. CiP3
GATCCTCAAGAAGCTCGCTGGCGCCGCCACCGCCCAGGCTCCATGGGTAGGAGTTGAAGATCTCCCGTGGTACATCCTCAGAGCTCACCCATGTGCTCTCGGAGCCGGGCGCGCTGATCTGCTCCTTGATGGCGTGCCACACTATCCCTTCGCGAGGGTCGGTGGGTGTTGTCGGTTCTCCTCGTATACCGAGGACAGCGCGGATGACGGCGGGACGCCGCCATCGATTGCGTCGACCGGCAAGAATCACTGTGGGCGTGCCATGCCCTGGTATGTACGCGCCAGATGTGTCGATGATGTGGGTCAGTTCGGTTCTGTCTGCGAAGAACTCCTGGATTAGCTTCTTGCCGAACTCGCGCTTCATGAAGGAGTTGGCCGTGATCTGGCCGACCCGACCGGCGCCGTGACCCTCTATGTCGGCTATCTTCGCGAGTTCGAAGAATCGCTGAGCGAACGGAACGGTAAGCGCATACTTGCCGGAGCAAGCGCTGTACAACTCCCGGTAGAGTTCGTTGAGCGTCTTGTCCTTGACCGTGATGTATGGCGGATTGCCGACGACGACGTGGTACTGGTCGTCGGTGAGGATGCCCTTATGCTCGTGTACGTCCTCGGTCGCGTACGAGAACTCGGTAAGCTCGTCGCGCTCTTCACCGAAAAGATCGAGCTGGCGCCCCTTGAGCAGCGAGTCGCCGACGGCCACGTGCAGCGGGAACGTGTAGCCGGCAGCCGCGTCCAACGTGATCAGCCCAGCGGCGCGCAGTGCGGCAATGACCAGCCGGAACTTGGCAATCGCCGCCGCGTACGGGTTGATGTCCACCCCGTAGACCGCGTCCAGCGCCAGCCGCACCCGCTCGAAGACGTCCCGGTCGGGCGCGTTCGTCTCCCACTCGGCGAGCAGGCGGTGGAAGGCGCCCAGCAGGAAGTGGCCGGAGCCACACGTCGGGTCGATCAGTTTGACGATGTCGTAGCCGAACTCCTCGATCGCCGGCGTCAGGGTCAGGTCGAGGATGAACTCCTCGACGAACTCCGGGGTCTGGAGGAGGGCGTACTTCTTGCGGACGTCCTCGGAGAGGTCCTGGTAGAGGTCGCCGAGGAAGCGGGTGTCCCAGTCCGGGTCGGTGAAGTCGTGGACGAGGACGCCGGACTGGCGCATGCGCCAGAAGGTGATCAGGTCCTTGGCCGCGTCGTGGGTCAGGGGGATCTGGAACAGCGCGTTGTGCCGCTCGTCGAACAGCCCCGCGCCGACGGGCGCCTTCGAGATCTCGCCGAAGGCGGCGAGCAGCCAGTCGCGGGCGGTCAGTTCCGGATGCTGGACGTAGAACTCGTTCAGCCGTTCCTCGGCCAGCGTGAGCCGCGCCGCCGGCCCGGCGAGGTACGGGTCGCCGATCAGCCCGTTGTCCTCGCAGAACCGGACGAACACCGTGCCGAGCACCCAGGCGGCCGCGGCCTGCGTGACCCGCTCGCCCAGCCACGCCGACCAGGTCGCAGCCGTCCGCCCGACCTTGAACGCCCGGTCGTACTCGGCCCGCAGCCGCGCCCCGACCTCGGGCACCGCGTCGACCTGAGCCCGCAGGTCCTTCTCCAGCACCTTGACCTGCTGCTTGGCGTCCTTCAGCAACGCCACCCGGTCGATCACGCTCTGCCCCCAGCCTGTTCAGCCCACCGTCAGTCCCGCCCTGTCGCCGCTCTCTGAAGGAGGGCTGTCCGATGCTACGGGGCGCTACGTCGCGCCATCGACGCGCCATGCCCGCGACAAACCACCCGCTATGACGATGCCAGGGTCTGCCGGCGGCCAGGTGGCAGGGCCAGGCGGGCGATGGTGATCGAGTGGCCGGACGGGCTGGTCTGGGTGGTCAGGGGTTCGTCGGCGGCCGGCGTGGACTGCGATCTCTGGTCGAAGATCACGATGTAGCCCGAGGACAGGCCCAGGTGGTTCAGGTAGTCCTCGAGCTGGAGGATCGCATCCTTGAGCGGGTTGGCCTTCCCGGGGCGGTGGGTTTTCACCTGGAACACCTCGCGCTGCTCGGCGCGGGTTCCCTCGCGCGTTGTGTAGCGCCAGCGCAGGTAGAGGTCAGCGCGGCCGGGCTGGGGACGACCTGCTCGGCGAGGGCCCGGGAGATTACCTCCGCGTAGATCGGGTTGGCGATCCGCGGGCCCTCCGTGCCCTCCTCGGTGATCATCCCGAGGTCGCGGACGAAGGACAGGTCGTCGGAGTATTCCAGGTCAGCGGGCTGCTCCGCGCCGGCGAGGACCGGCAGGAGGACCCTCTGCACCTCCGGCTCACGCAGGCGGCGCACCAACGAGTCCAGATGACTCGGCCGGGCCTGGATGACCCGCTCCCGGGCGGTGTCGACCTGCTCGATCGTGACCGGCTCCGTCGCCGGCACCTTCATCCGGGCGACGATCTCCGCTGCCAGCGCGTTGACCAGCCAGGGCTGACCGCCGGGTCAGCGCGTACACGTGCTCGATGGCCTCGTCGGTAAAGACGCAGCCGGTCTCCGCGGTGTGCTGGCCGTAGAGTTCCCACACCTCACCAAGCGTGAAATCCCCGAGTCGCAGCGACTCGACAATGATGTTGAACGGGCTGGGCCCGCCCGACCGCTCCGGGTTACCGCCAGTGACGATCTTATAATCGCGCACGTCCCGAAGGCCGCACAGCGCGATCGAAGCAGGGAAGGCCCCGGGGCGGTCCTCGAAACCTTCGCGGATCTGGCTGAGCACAGCGACGAGCGTCGCGCCCGTGAGCGAGTCGATCTCGTCGAGGAACAGCGCGAGTGGCCGGGGGCAGGACTCGGCCCAGGCGGCGAGCGCGCCGCCGAAGAGATCCCCGTCCGGGCCCTCGGGCCATGCCGGAGGGCGCAGCTCCGCTGGAAGGCTGAGCCGGGCCTCTCGGCTGGCCTTCGCGAGGATGGCGCGGGTGGCGCCGCCTATGTCGTCACCGAAGGCCGCGCCGCTCTGCAGCGAGAGCTTCACCGCCGCGTACTTCCCGCTGGCCGTCAGTTCGGCTGCGATTGCCCGCAGCGTAGTCGTCTTCCCCGTCTGTCTCGGTGCATGCACCACGAAGTAGTCCTCGCGCGCCACCAGACCCGGCACCTCAGGCAATCTCGCCGACGCCGCGATCATGTAATGTTTCCCCGGCACACAGGGTCCAGCGATGTTGAACCAGCGCGCCGCCACTCACCGGCCTCCTACGCCGCAAAGACCATGACCCGATCACCCACAACTCTACGGTGGCGGATGATCGTCGGGCGGCGCGCTACGACGCGGCCAGGCCGGGCTCGTCGCCTGTGGCGCGGTGCAGGTTGGCCACCCACGAGTCCGGCAGCGGCACCCAGTCGCTGCCGGTCACCAGGGGTCACCGTCCCGTGTAGCGGGCGGTGTTGTCCAGGCGGGTGGTGAAGCCGCCCGCGGTGCCGCGGGTGAGCAGCAGCAGCGGCTCGACGGCGGTCAGGTCGGGGGTGTCGGTGATGCCGCCGACTTTGCGGGTGGCGGTGACGGCGATGAGGTCGGCGCCAGGGGCGAGGTCGTCGAGGTAGGCGGTGTTGCGTCGGCCGCGTTCGCCGTTCAGCAGGCACTTGGCGGCACCCAGGACGCCGAGGGTCAGGCAGCCGCCGAGCAGGATCACGGTGGTGCCCTGGCTGAGGGTCAGGCGGGTGATGACGGTCAGGTCCGCCAGCAGTTCACCCTCGGGCGCCCACAGTGGGGCCAGACTGACCTGACCGTGGCCAGGGAAGGCGATGGCCGGGTCCGGTGGCGGGGTGAAGCGGTAGGGCAGGTGGGGGCCGAACTCGGCGAAGGCGGTGTTGCGCTCAGGGGCGCCGAGGACGATCAGGCTGTCGGGTTCGGCGTTGTAGTACTCGCCGGGGTGGAAGTCCCGGATGGTCGCGGCCGGGAAATACTGGGTGAGGTGGACACGGACGTAGAACAGGGCGTCGAGGTCGGCGAAGCCCGCGTAGCGGGCGTACAGCGGCTCGCTGGGCCGCTGCCTGGCCCGGTCCGCAGCGGGGAGGGCGGAGCAGATCACGTCCACGCGGGAGGTGGCGGTGATACCGAAGAAGCGGCCCGTCCCGTCGCCTGGGGCCGTTCCCACGATGCTGGCGGGGGCGTCGCTGCCCGGCGCGGGCGGTCCGGCGACGTAGGAGCCGTCGGCGATGAGCAGCGCGAGGGTGTCCAGTGCCTGTCCGGCGTGGCGGCGTACGGTTTTGGCCGAGCAGCCCAACACTCGGGCGAGGGATTCCTGCCGCTCGGTCAGGCTGGGCCAGGAGTGCTCACCCAGCAGGTTGAAATCCGCGGCGGCATAGCGGCGCTCGTGCGGGGTTAATGCGTCGATCGCTCTGCGCAGAGCTGCCACCAGGCGTGTCGTCTCGCTCGCCGCGTTCGACAGCGGCGGGGTCCGGACGAGCAGCAGCGCGCGGAGCGGGTCGCTGAGCGCGGTGACCGCCCCAGGATGACCGAGAGCGGACCCTTGGCGCAGCCGCAGCAGCTCAGCGCGGATGTCCTCCGGAGAGAGCCGGGCCGGGGGAATCGTCATCTGTCCAAGGGTTGTCCAATGGTCTGGATTTGTCCGGATCTTGGGGTAACTGGCGGGATGTCGCCGCTGCATGGCCCACGGGGATGGTGGTGGCTCCTCACCTCTGGAGGTGGCCATGCACGCCGCTGTCGTATCGGCGACGAACACACTGGTACTCAACCCCGACGAACTCGGCCCCGACCCGGCGCCGGGTATGGATCTGGCGGTGACGCTGAGCATCGGGCATCTGGAAATCCGCTCGGCCGGGGGCACCAACGCTGTGGCGCTGCCCATCGATCGACTACGACACATTCGCGCCCTGGCCGACGAGCGGGGCCTGAAGGTGGCGGCGCTGGCCTCACCGCTGTGGAAGTGGTGCCGACCCGAGGCCCGGCCTGGTCGGGTAGACGCCTTCGGCTTCCCGGCTCAGGTCCCGCCCGAGGAGCGGCTGGGCTGGATCCGGCGGGCATTTGAGGCCGCCGCCATTCTGGGGGCTCCGATCGTGCGGATCTTCTCTCATCTGCGCGTCGAGCCGGAGCTGACCGAGCAGATGGCCAGTGACCCGCTGCTGGTCAAGGCTCTGGGCGCGGCGGATACGGCCGGGGTAAGGCTGCTGCTGGAGAACGAGCCGGTGTGCACCGTCGCCCACGCCGAGCCGCTGCTGGCAATCCTGGACCGGTACCACGGGCAGGGCCTGGGACTCTGGCTGGATGTGGCGAACCTCCACGAGGTCGGCCAGGCCACCGGCGACGTGGTCCGCGCCTTGGCCCCGTATGTGGACTACGTGCACGTCAAAGACTACCGGCCCGACGACGACGGCCGGGTGTTCTGCCCTGCCGGTGAGGGCGTGGTGCCGTACGTCGAGGTGCTGCCACTGCTGCATGCGGCTCACCCGGCGCTGCCGTATGGGCTGGAGACCCACGTGCGCGACGCCCCCGCCGACGCGCTCACTACCGGGGCCGCGTTCCTGCGCTCGGCCATCCCGGGTGGCGTCGCGTGAAGCGGGTGCTGCTGGTCGGAGCCGGGGAGGTCGGAGCCAAGCACCTGACCGCACTCGGTGGCGCGCCTGGCCTGGTGGTCGTCGGGGTCGCCGACCCCGACCCGCACATCGAGCTGCCGTCGGACATCCCGCTTTTCGCCTCCTGGCGGGCGGCGCTGGGGGCAGTGACGCCGGATCTGGTGGTGGTCGCCTCCCCGCCGGGGACCGCGCTTGCCGCGGCTCGGGATGCCGCCCAAGCCGGAGCGATCGGTCTCGTGGAAAAGCCCGGCACCACCGACCCGGCTGCCTTGATGCCCCGGCCGGATGACGGGCGGATCTTCGTCGCGTTTCAGCCGCACTTCGCCCCCGGCCTCGATGTCCTGCTCGTCGAGCGTCCGGTTGTGGTAAAAGCCGAGGTGCTGCTGGCCGTGCGGCGGGACCCCGGCTATTTCCGCGGCTGGCGCCGTACCTACGCCGCCGCCGGCGGGGTGCTGCACCAGCAGGCCATCCACGGCCTGGCTCTCGCCCTGCGGTTGCTGCCCGGCGACATTGAGGCGGTCGAAGCAGAGGTGGTGCATCGTCGGGGCCTAGTGGAGACGGAGGATCACGTCACCGCCACCATCACTCTGTCCGGTGGGGCCACGGTGCACGTCAACGCCCGCGTCGACCACCCTGGCCCGCCCGTCCACGAACTCGTCCTCCACCTCGCCGACGGGCGCCGTCTTGAGGTACGCGGTCGGAACCTCGAAGCCGGACTCGGCGAGCCAGCCGCCGCCCCCACACACGAGAAGCTGCGGCACGCGATGTACGCCGCGGTGCTGGACGCCGCCGACAGGCGCCCGACTCACCCCTGCCTGTTCTCGCTGACGGCGTTGCGGCGCCCACTGGAGGTGATCGACCGTGTCTACCGTGACGCCCACGTTGTCCGCGCTGCGCACACCGCTGCCGCATGAGTTGCCCGTCGAGGTCGTCGAACGCAAAGGGATCGGCCACCCCGACACCCTCGCCGACGGTATCGCTGAACTCGCCTCCATCCGCTACAGCCGGCACTGCCTGGAGGTGGCGGGGGCGGTGCTGCATCACAACCTGGACAAGGTCGCTGTGCTCGGCGGCCGGGCCGCTTTCACCGATACAGACGGCATCTACGACCGGCCGCTGCGGGTCGTTTTCGGCGGCCGGATCTCCACCAGCTTCGCTGGCCGTCCGCTGCCGGTGCGGGAGATCCTCCAACAGGCGGCCGTCGATCACCTGCGTGCCGCTCTGCCAGGCTTCGACCGGGTGACGCTGGAGGTGAGACACGAGACGACCGACTCCTCCAAGTTCCCCCACTGGTTCGCCCCCCGCTCCCTGGACGATCTGCCCGAGAGGCCGACGGCGTTCTCCAACGACACCGCCTACCTCGTCGGATCGGCCCCGCGGACGGCCACGGAGACCGTGGTGCTGCTCGCCGAGGCGTGGTTCCGGCGCTTGCCGTGGGCGGGCAGCGATATCAAGGCCCTCGCCGTCCGAGACGGCGCGATCTGGACGGTGACGGTGTGCGTGCCCGCCTTGGCCGGCTATCTGACCAGCTCCGCAGAGTGCCACGATGCAGTCACCGCCGCGGCTGGCGAGCTGACCGCGGTGCTTCAGGAGCATCTGCAAAGCCGGGTGACGGTGGTGTGCAACACCCGCGGCAGCCGCACCGGCCCCTTGTCGGGGCAGTACTTCACGCTGTCGGGGTCGGCCGTCGACTACGGCGAGGACGGTTTGGTGGGCCGGGGCAACGCCCGCACTGGCGTGATCAGCGGCGCCCATCTGGCCGGGAATGAGGCGACCTTCGGGAAGAATCCGGCCTACCACGTCGGCAAGGTCGGTGGCTGGCTCGCCGATGAGGCCGCCCGCGCGGTGGCCGCCGAGTTCGGGCCGTGCCGCGTCGCGCTGCTGTGGCGCAACGGTGCCCCCTACGACGAGCCCGCTTTTATCGAGATCACCGTCGGCAGGGGAGCGCCCCCTGGGGAGGCTGAGGAACTGGTGCGGGCCACGCTGTGCCGGACGGACTGGATGGACGAGCTGCTGTCCGGCCGGTACCTGCCCGCCATCGCGCCGGTCGGGGAGCTGCTGGCTGCCCTGGAACGGACCGTCAGATGAGCATGTGCCGACTCGTCACCGGCCACGTCTCCACCCGCCTCACCCTGCCCGAGCAGCTAGACACCACGGCCGCACGGGCCGCCGACCGGGCACTGCCCGGCGGATGGACCTTAACGGCAGCCCCCGCCACGGAGGCGGTGGACGTTGAGGTCACCACGGGAGCTGCGGCCGTCACCGTCGCGAGGGGCACCGTACGCCTTCGGCTGCCCCCGTCCGTGGCCGCCTCGGACACGTTGGCGTACGTCACCTACACCGCGACTGAGCGCGTCCGCCAGCAGCAGCACAAGGTCACGGTGCACGCCACCGCCCTGATCGCACCTGACGGGCGGGCGGTCCTGCTCCTCGGCGCGAAGGGCGCGGGCAAGACGTCTACCGCGCTCGCGCTCGCGACGCGAGGCTGGACCCACGCCGGAGACGACTTGGTCGTCCTCGGCGAGAGCGACGAGGGCGTGGTGGAGGTGTGGCCGGGCAAGTCCACCGCCGCCGTCCGCGACCCGACCCGACCGCTCGCGTCGAAGCCCCAGCACGTGCTGGAGCCGTTCGCCACCGGTTCGGTTCCGCTGGCCCGGGTCGTACGCCTGGCTGTTCACCCGGGGCTGGTCACGGCGTCACTGACGCCCGCGTTGCCGCTGTCGGTAAACGAGCGGCTGCGGCTGCACGAGATGCTGGCCCGCTACATCTCCGGCCTGCCCACCCCCATCACCGGCGTTGCCGAGGTGCCGTATGGGCCGGTGTGGCCACTGGACACACCCGCTCTGGCCCGTTGGCGCAGCCGCCTGATCGCAGCCCTGACCGGCTGCCAGTTCGAGTACCTGTACGCGCCTGGCCCCGAGACAGCCGCTGACCTGCTGACCAAGGGTGCCGATACGAGGTGAACGCCGCCGTGATCCTGCCCAGCCGCAACGAGCCGGCTACCATCACCGCCGTTACCACCGCCGTCGACACCGCCCTCGGCGACCCGTCCGCGGTCATCATGCACGCCGACTCATCCGACTCCCCGGACACCGCCGAGCGCTTCACCGCCACCAACACCCGGGCTGTCAAGGTGCCACTGACCGGCCTGGTACGGGGCAAGGGCGCCCAGATCCTGGCCGCCGCCCGCCGCTTGGACCTCACCGGCGCTGATGCGGTGCTGATCGCGGATACCGATACCCGGAACCCGGACCCGACCGTCTACGCCGCGCTGCTGCAACGTGTGCGGGCCGGGGCCGCCTTCGCTATCGCCGACTACCCACGGCACTGGGACGAAGCCAACCTCACCAACCACCTTGCCCGGCCGCTGATCGCCGCCACTACCGGTCACGACGTTCCCCAGCCTCTGGCCGGAGACCTCGCCGTGTCCCGGGACGCTCTCACCGCCGTCCTCCACGCTGTCGGGACCCTGCCCCCGGCGGTCTCGGCGTGCGTGGATGGGTACGGCATCGACGCATTCCTCCTGCTGACTGCCGCCAAGCTTGGGCGCATCGCCTCCGTACGGCTCGACACACCCAAGCAGCATGCCGGCTCCTTCCCCCACCTCCCCGCCATCTACCACCAAGCCGTCCCCGTCCTGCTGCACCTGACCGCGACAGGGGTCCCGCACCCGGTCCCGCCGGGCAGCGGACCGGCGCTCTACCGGGCCGCCGACCGCGACATCGAGGCCGCCCGGCTTCAGTGCATGTGCGCAACACTGGACAGCTTCGGCCCCTGCCTCGGCGGATATGATGAACATCGGTGGCCGCAGGCCGCCGCAGATGCCTGGCACGCCGTCACCGCCGGCACGTCGGCGCCCGGCGCGGCTCGTCGTCTGTGGCCGCACTACGTGCGGCGCGTGATCGACTGGCTGATCAGCGGACAGCACGCCGCCACCCGGCAGCGGGCCGAGGCGCTCGCCGTCGCACACGCTCGCCTGCACACCGCCGTCCTCACTTTCACAGGAGCCCGACGATGACCGCCGCCCCGACCTCCGGCTTCTCTGCCTTTGCCCTGGAGCCTTTTCCTGAGCTCCAGCCGGGCGACGACCTCGCGAGCACCATCGCCGACGTCCTCACCCGCACCGGCACCGAGCTGCAAGACCGGGACGTAGTGGTGGTGGCCTCCAAGGTCGTGAGCATCGCGGAGAAGCGCTACGTCGGCCTCGCCAGCGTCACCCCCAACGCGGAGGCCCTGGAACTGTCCGCCAAGACAGGCAAACCCGCCGAGATCGTGCAACTGATCCTGGACTCCAGCGACAGCTACTTCCTGGCCACCGAGAAGGGCCCGATCATCGCCCGGCATACCCTCGGCTACCAGCTCACCTCAGCCGGGATCGACCGTGCCGGCACCGAAGGCGCCTGGCTGCTGCCGCTGGACCCCGACGCATCCGCCCGCGCTCTGCGCGACGCCCTGATCTCCTACACCGGCTCAGACGTCGCCGTGGTGATCGCGGACTCCGACGGCCGCGCCGACCGGCGCGGGGCCACCGTCATCTCGATCGGCGCGGCGGGCGTGGCGCCGCTGCGGACGACGGAGCACGGCGCCAAGAAGCAGGAGGAGACCTTCACCGACCTCATCGCCGCGGCGGCCGGGATCATCCTCGGGCAGCGCGGCCGCGGGGCACCCGTCGCCGTGCTGCGGGGCATCTCCTACCCGCGGAGCGAGGAGGGCGTGGCGTCGATGCTCCACCACCGCCCGTGACCCTGCTGATCACGGGCGCGGCCGGGACCATAGGCACCCGACTGGCCGCCGATCTGGCTGCCCACGGCGTCCCGCTGCGGCTGCTCGACCAGCAGCTTCCCGTCGGCGGGCCGCCCGCGGGTGCTGAGTTCGTCCAAGCCGACCTGCGTGACCTGGAAGCGGTCGAGAGGGCCACCACCGGGACATCCGCTGTCGTGCACCTTGCAGGGATCACCCAGGAGGGGCCGTTCACCGAGATGGTGGAGCACAACATCACCGGCACCCACCATGTCCTGGAGGCCGCCCGCCGCGGGCGGGTACCGCGCGTGGTGCTGGCCAGCAGCCACCACGTCACCGGCCTGAACCCCGTGGGCGCCCCGACCGCGCTGCTGGCCCCCGACAGCTTCTACGCCGTAACCAAGGTCACTGCCGAGGCCCTCGGCTACCTCTATGCCCACAAGACCACCATGCAGGTCGTCGCAGTACGGATAGGCAGCTACCGCAGCCACCCCGACGAACCCCGCCACTGGGCGACCTGGCTGAGCCCTCGCGATGCCACCGCCCTGCTCTACACCGCTGCCACCAGTCCCCTGACCTCCCCGTTCCTCGCTGTGTACGGCACCTCCAGCAACAGCGAGTCGTGGTGGCCGCGCACCGGCTGGGACGCCCTCGGCTACCAGCCCGCCGACAGCGCCGAACAGCACGCCGAGCCTGGCCCGCTGGCCGACCGTTTCATGGGCGGCGCCTTCGCCGACGACGAACTTCCCACGTCGTAGGAGCGTGATGAAGCAGGTCGGCACGCTGCTGTTCCGAGACGCCGTAGGTGTTGAGCAGCGCGATCATCGTGCAGCGCTGCGGCCGGGAGCTGGCCGTAGCTGTCTCGTGCCGGTAGAGCGTGGCGAGGTTGATCCCGGTCTCCGCGGAGACCTGCTCACGGGTGAGCCCGGCTGCCTCCCGCAGGCGGCGCAGCTCGGACGCCAGCCGGCCCGCGCCCGCTCGGCGATCGAACCGCTATCCACCCCCGACGCGACCCATTCCACCCCCCGTCAGTCCATGATCACAATGGCGTTGACATGGCAAAACGCCGGGTCATCTGCTATGTCACATGCGATGTTACAAGTCGCCACAGGGAGTCAAGCGTGCCGCTGGAAGGAGCGTGTCGCCAGCAATTGATCTTACTGTTGACGGCTGCTAGAAATCAGCGCCTGTGTCGGACATTGGCCCCCGCCCCTCCCCACGCCACGATGGTCGAGCAGTTTGCTCCAACTTCGAGCTAGGAGGCCTAGTGCATGCCGAATTTCTCGGCAAAGACCCCGAATCTACCGAGGGTGCATCCCCTACGCTGTTCGCCACGGACAGGGCTGACCGCGTGACCTACATCGCGCAGGGGTGGAAGGTCACCGACCCGCAAGCGCTCGCCGACATCGGTCCGGTACCCGACCACGAGACCTTGATCGAGATCCCCGAAGAAGTCCTTACGTTCTACGCTCGCCGCTACGCACAGGAGAAGGGGACGGACAACTGACCTTCATCGAGCCAGGCCCGGAGTTCGCCAAGCTCTTCGAGACCTTCGAGCACACGGCCTACCGGCTGGAGACACGAGACCGGTACAGCTCTCCCCGTGAGGTTGAACCGCTGCGCAAGTTCCTCGCCGGGGAGCCGGACGTCTCGTACCACGAGAACTGGCTGAGCATGGTCCGCCAGGCAACGGCCGAGGGACGCCGGTTCTCCCGTGTACGGGTGGTGAGTTTTCCGCTCACCGACTACATCCGCTTCGGCATGTGGGTGGCGGGCTACACCCGCGAAGCGGGTGACGATATCCGCTACATCACCCGCGACCAGGCTGTCGAGCTGCCGAAGTACGACTACTGGCTGTTCGACTCCCGCAAGGTGCTCAAGATGCGCTTCACCGACGATGACCAGTTCATCGGTGGGGAGGTCATCGAAGACCCCGCCGAGATTGTGGAACACAACTACTGGCGTGATGCGGCACAGCACCACGCTATCGACCGAGATGAGTTTGTTGCCAAGTATGAGCAGCGGGACGACCGGCATTGACGAAGCGCGCAACGCGCTAGGCAAACGACTCCGCGAGCTTCGGGTAGCCGCCAAACTATCCGGTAAAGAGCTCGCGGAGTCTTTGTCGTGGACAGGTTCCAAAGTCAGCAAGATCGAGAATGGCAAGCAGACACCGACCGATGACGACATAAAGGACTGGACAAGAGCCACTAACTCAAAGAATCAAACAGCAAGTCTTCTCGCCGCGCTACACAACCTTGAGCTTCAACATGCCGAGTGGCAGCGGGTACTCAAAGCGGGCATGAAATCCCACCAGCTCACGCTGTCGCAGCTTGACGAGAGGACCAAGTTCTATCGCGGATTCGAGAATACGGTAATTCCTGGGCTTACCCAGACGCCCGAATATGCCCGTGCACGCTTCGCCCAGGTCGTGATGGTGCACAAGGTGCCTAACGACATTAACGAGGCTGTGAAGGTCCGTATGCAGCGTCAGGAGATGTTGTACCGGCCAGATAAGCGCTTCCACTTCGTCATCACAGAAGCCGCACTTCGCTACCGCCTGGTCTCGCGGGACATCATGATCGGCCAGCTCGACCGACTGATGGCGATGACCTCTATGCGTAACGTCAAGCTCGGGATCATCGACTTCAAGACCCAGTATGTCACCGATCCCCGGCACGGCTTCTGGGTGTTGGACGACCACCTTGTTCAGTTCGAGTCGTACTCGGCGGAAATCAACCTGAGGCAGCCGCAAGAGATCGAGCTGTACTCGGGCATCTTTGAGCACCTTGCCGCCGTCGCCAGCTATGGCAGAGAGGCACGAGCCATCATCAGTTGCGCCATGCGGGATCTGGCTGACGAAGCCGAGGAACTTGGCTCCTGATTTCCTCAGGTCAGATGGGTAAAAGTTTTTCGAGAAAAACCGAGAAATTTGCTTCTTAGCTCAGCCTTTCCTCCCTACTCTCCCGTGAGAGACGCCGAACCGCGTCCGTCCTCAAGGGATTCGGGAGTTAGCCAGGTGGCCACCCGTGTTGCCCTGCTGAGCAGGGATCAGATCGACCAACTACCGGAGCGCGCCCGCGAAGTCGTGGAGTACCGCAAGAGCGGCCTCAGCCTGAACCACATCCAGGGGTGCCCGCTGGACTGCGCGTACTGGATCCGGCACACCTACAGCCTATGGGATCAGCGCGTACCGCGGGCGCTCATGAGCGACGCCCGGGCCGTCGAAGAGCTGGTGACTCACCGGTACTTCCAGCCGCACGTGACCCCGGTGCAGGTGTTCAACCGGGCAACCGACCCGTTCTTGCCGGTCGTCCGCCCGCACACCCTCGCTGTGCTGGAAGACCTCGACGAGCGCGGGCTGACCAATCACGTCCTCGTCATCACCAGGCACCAGATGAAGCCGGAAGACCGCGAGCGCCTGAACCAGCTCCGGCACATCAAGCTGACGCTGTTGTTCACGTACAGCGGCATCGACAACAAGGAGATCGAGCCCTACCCGTCGCACGTGGCGGCTGACTCGCTGAAGCTCATGAGTGGGCCGGCGCGGCGCCGGTATCGCACAGTTCTCTCCTGGCGCCCGCTGGTGCCCGGTCTCAACGACTCACCGGAACACCTGGACGCGGCCTACCGGCTTGCCCAGCACGCCGACGCCACGGTGTTCACCGGCCTGTTCTACCGGGGCGAGATCGCGGGCTACTACAAGGCCAATGGCTTGCCCGAGCCGTACGACGAGACGGCGCGGCGCAAGATCGTGCCGGAGACGCTGGAACAGCGGGTGCTCGCTGCGTTCGACAACACCACGCCGTTGTTCCGCAAGACCTCATGCGCGGTCGCTTATGCCCATGGTCTTCCCGACTACAACGGCCACTATGGCATCGGGCGCGAGTTGTGCGACATCTCTGGCGGCTCAACGCCGAGGCTGACCGGCCCGACCTGGCCGTCATCCTGGAAGCCGATCCCGAGATCATTGCCGAACGGCTCCAGGAGCGCGGCCCGCATAACCGCTTCCAGCTCAGCCCCGGCAGCAGCCACGCCGAGGCGCACTTCTACCGGCAGGCCACCGAGCGGCTGATTCAAGCGGGCTTCGATGTGTTGCGGCTGGACGTGAACCGTCAGCCTCCCGAGCAGTCCGCGGCGCTCATCCGTGACCGGCTGTTGACGTTCTTCGCTCCGACGGCGGGGTGAATGGGCATGGTCGAGACGACCACGGAAGCCGACATCGGTAGCGAGGTCGAGCACCTGTCAGGCCATCGACTGCTGTGCGGACAGATGATCGAGCGCCTGGAGTCGGACGCCAACGCGCACGTGCTCACGCCGGACGGCTCGTGATGAATCAGCGCGACCTGCGCGTGGGCATCGCTCAACAGCTCAAGAGCATCAACGACGACGCCGGGGCGTTCGTCGCGGGCCTCCTTTCCGACGATATTCCCCAGGACGAACAGATCACCTTCGCGCTCCGGCTCGTGCGGCTGGCCGAGCACAGCCTCCGCCAGCCGCGCCGCCGTGCCTACGTCAACCACCGAACCAGCCTGTGTGCCGTTCAACGAGGGTCTTTTCCGACCGAACCAGGTTCATCCCGGCCTGATCCATCCAAACCAACCCTTACACGAACCATCTGACACCCCCGGGATACCGAAGAAGCGGGAACACTCCAGAAACGAACAAGACGAAAGATCCGCTGTCTCGGCGGTCGCTGGCAACGGGTAGGGCCCGCGCATTGATCGCGGAGTATCAGGAGCCGCTACGACGCGGCCAGGCCGGGCTCGTCGCCCGCGGCGCGGTGCAGGTTGGCCACCCACGCGTCCGGCAGCGGCACCCAGTCACTGCCGGTCACCAGCTGCACGAGCGCGCCGTCCAGCCGTGGTGGCAGGCTCGGCTCGGTCGTCGGGCAGAGCAGCCACAGCGGCCGGCCGCCGGCCTGCGCTCGCGCCCGCTCGGCGAGTGTGAACAGCACGTCCAGCCCCCGGCCGTCGTACCGGCCGAAGACGCCGGCGTCGTGCAGCAGCAGCGGTGCGGGCTGCCCGCCCGGCCCGGTCCGGCCGGCGGGGGCGTCAACCAGTTCGGTGAGTAGCGGCGCGGCGCGTTCCCAGGCGAGCCGCACGTACTCGGCGAGGTTCGCGGCGGCCCGGCTGCCGGGCTCGGCGGTGTCTGCGCGCAGGATCGTCGCCCACGTCGGCTTGGGCCTCGGGTCGACCTCGGCGTGCAGCGCGTCGAGGAACACGGCGGCGACGTCGACCAGTTCGGCGGCGAACCGGTGCGGCTTCGCCAGCTCGGCACGTGCCGTCAGGTAGTGGCTGCGCCGGACCGTGAGCGCCCGGAACCCGCCGGTCTCGGCGGCAGCGGCCAGGCGCTGCTCGACGGTTGCTGCGGCGACCCGGCCGGGGCCGTCGTCGGTCAGCGCCGAGCGGCCGGTCCAGCCACCCAGGTCGGTGGGCTGGCGGACGACCGGTGTCGGCCGGGAGCCGAGGCCCATCGAGGAGAACAGGCCGTGCGGCGGCGCGTAGCCGCCGCGGGCGTGCTCCCAGTCGAGGGTGAACCCGGCGTCACGCAGCGGGCCGTCGAGCCGCGGATGCGGCGGCAGCTCGGTGTCCAGCCCCGGGAACCGGGCCAGCACCCGCTCGTGGATCGTGTCGACAAGCAGTAGAGGCCGTTCGGCGCGCTCGTCGGACCCGGCGGTCTGTACCGGGATACCGCCAGGGCGGGCCGACAGGACGCCGGCCTGGGAGAGCCGCAGCGCCCGGACGAGGCCCAGGGCGCGCGGGTAGATCTCCAGGCGGGCGTTGGTCGCGGCGGTGCGGGACGTGGCAGCGGCCAGCCGGACGAGGCGCGGTGCGTCGAGCGCCGGCATCCCGCCTGGGCTGTCCGCGGCGAGCTCGCGCAGCACGGTCGCCGGGCTGGGGAGCTCCTCGGCCCTCGCCAGCCGGTCGGCGGCCTTGCCGAGCGCCACCGCGTAGTCGAGCAGCGCCGGCGCCGACGGGGTGGCCGGGCCGTCGGCCTCGGTCACCTCCAGGGCGACCAGCATCCGCTCGTAGTACTTCCGCCGGGCGATCCGCGGCTCGGAGTCCAGGTCGACGGTCTCCAGCGCGGCCCGGACGACCGCAGCCGCCCGCGCCCGCGGCGCGCTCGTCCCCGGGGAGCTGCCCCGGCGGGCGAGCACCGCGGTGACCAGCTCGTCGAAACCCATCACCCGGCCGGCGTCGGCGAGGATCTCGACCAGCTCGTCGTGCACCGAACGGACGGCGGCGTCGGCGTGCCAGGCCTTGCGCCGCGCGATCAGCACATGGGCGATCCGGCCCGGCGTCACCCCGACCCGCCCGGCGACCAGTTGCTGTCCCGGCCAGAGGGGCAGGTCCGGCAGCGTGCCGGCGGCGTCTGGCAGGCCGAGCAGCAGGCGGGTCGCGTCGGCTTCGGTGATGGCCCGCGTAGAACGGGGCAGTAGCCGGGCGGCCACCGCCTCGACCGGCATCCGGGCGTAGTCCGTCGCCGTCGTGGGCTGGGCCGTCGGTGGCGCGTCCGCCGGCGGGGGTTGCGGAGCCGGAGTGAGCGCGCGGCGCCACTGCCGGATCCGGGTCTGTAGTTCCTGGCGGGTCTTACCGGCCAGGCCGGGCAGGCTGATGATGTCCTTCGAGCCGAGGTCGAGCAGGTCGCCGACGGTCGTCGCGTCGAGCCGGTGCGCCGCCGAGACCGCGCGCGGTGACAGGCCGGCCTGCTCGAGCGGCGTGTCCTCGGCCGCCTGGGCCGCGGCCTGGTCCGGGGTCAGCGGCTGCTTGCCGACGGCCGGGTGGACGCTTGGCACCGGCGGCGTCGAGTCGGCGGCGCGGAAGACGGCGAGCCAGGCGTCGCGCATGTCCTTCAGCGAGCCGAACCGCTTTCCCGCGTCCCGGTCGAGCGCGCGCAGGAAGAAAGAGGTGAGGCCGGCCCGGATCGCCGGGTCGAACGCCTCGGTCGCCACCGTCGGCGGGCCCTCGGTGAACCGCGCCTCGGTGGAGCCGTCGCCCCACAGCGGCAGCTCGCCGGAGGCCATCTCGTGCAGCGTGACCGCCAGGGCGTACCGCTCGGCCTGGTCGTCGTAGGTGGTGCGGGTGCCGGCGCCGAGGAACGGGTCCAGGTAGCGGGGCGTGCCAGCGGCCGTGTCGCGCACGGAGTGGTTGGCCAGCGAGAAGTCGATGAGCACCAGCTGCCAGGTCCGGTTGGGCCGGCGGCGCAGGACGATGTTGTCGGGCTTGAGGTCGCGGTGCGCGACGCCCTCGCCGTCGAGGTAGTCGACGGCGACGAACAGGTCGCCTGCGAAGATCTCCAGTTCGTCGACCGAGAGCCGGCCCTCGCGCAGCTTGCGGGCCATGGTCTGCTCGCCCGCGTGGTCGAGGACGAGCACGGTGCGCCCGCCGATGACGAGGGTGTCCTGCCGGGCCAGCCGGATCACCCGCGAGTCGCCGAGGCGGCCCAGCATGTCCGCCTCGTGCTGGAGCCGCGCCGCCCGCTCGTCGGAGAGCGCGACTTTCAGGACCTCGTCGCGGTTCGTCTTCTCGTTGCGCGCGAGGAACGCGCGGCTCGTCGAGCCGGTACCCAGCCGGCTCCTGATCCGCCACTCCCCGCCGACGAGGTCACCGCGCTCGGCCTCCAACGGGTCCAGCTCCGGCGCCGGCTCCGGCGGCAGGTCGACCGCCGGTGTGGTCGCGCTCTCCGGTGCCGCGACGGCCGGCGCCGTGAACTCCTCGACGACGAGCTCCAGCCAGTCGAGGAACTCGCCGACGGTGGCGAAGCGGTCCTCCGGCTTCGCCCGGGTGGCCAGCGCGACCAGGTCGTTCGCCGTCTCGGACAGCGAGTCGACGACCGCTGACGGGTACAGCCCGCCGGCCTCGGCGAGCCGCGCCTTCAGCGCGTTGCGGGTTGGCGCGGGGGCCTCACCGGTCAGGATCAGGTAGGCGAGCGCGCCCAGGCCGAAGACGTCGATGCCGACCGGGTCCGGGTACGGGGCGTCGACCTCGGGGGCGAGGTAGCTCTCCGCGGCCCGTTCCAGCTGTGGCAGGAACCGGTGCGCGGGCTCGATGGCGAGCGCGACCGAGGTCTTCGTCATCGAGCCGGTCAGCTGCCCCGTCGACGCGTCGATGTCGCGGGCCGCTGCCTGCCAGTCGCTGATGACCAGCCGGGGGGAGAGCCAGCGCCGCTCGCTCTCCGCCTGGTCCTCGCCGCGGCGGGTGGACGGCACGACGAGAACGCTGCGGGCCGCGAGCGCCCGGTGGTAGAGGTGGCGGCCGTGCGCGTAGTCGAGCGTCTCGGCAATCTCGCGGATCATGCGCAGCCGGGTGCCGGCGTCGAGCCGGTCGCCGTAGCGGGCGAGGTAGTGGTCGAGGCGCATCTCGTCGGGGTGGTGGCGGAAGATCAGCGCCGGGCCGGCCTCATGCTGCTCCAAGCCGTCGACCTGGACGATGCCCTGGTGGTCGATCCCGTTGAGGACGAGGAACTCACGCGTGGCCGCCGCCTCCCGGGTGCGGCGCTCGGCCTCGCCCGCTCCCGTCTCCACCAGGTAGATCCGCACGCGGCGGCGCGCGGAGGCCATCTGCGTGTGCCGGGCGTGGTAGTCCTGCCACGTCGGGCCGGACTCGAAGGCCGGGAACTCCAGCTCCCACGCGCCGACACGCCGGTGGCGCCCGCTGCGCGCGATCCCGGCGGCCGGGAGCAGCGTCGCGAGCCGCCTGGACGTCTCCGGGCTGATCCGATGGCGTTCGTCGCGCAGCGGCGCGTCCAGCAGGCCCGACCAGATCGGCGGGAGCGCGCCCGCGGTGCCCGCCCGCACCGGGGCGCCGCCGTTGTGGGGCTCCGGGCCGAAGATCCCGTGCAGCTGGAAGTCCGGCAGCTCGACCTTCAACATCCCGTTCGAGAGGAAGACCGCCGGCTGGAAGAACGGCATCCGCAGCTTGCCGAGTCCCTGCGCGCGGGCCGCGGTCTCCAGGAGGTGCTTGAGCTCCTTGGACTTCTGGTTCGCGAGGATCAACGGGTTGTCGAAGATCAGGTCGCCGCCGGACGGCCGGTGCTGGACCCAGTTCGGCCCGGAGGCCGTCAGGCGGCCCGCCCAGCTCTTGATCTCGATGAGGTACACCCCGCCGCGGGCGACAACGAGCAGGTCGACCTCGCGCAGGTGCCCGGTCGACGCGACGAAGGTGAAGTTCGACCAGGCCCGGTACGGCTCGGCGTCTGGCAGCAGCCGTTGAACATGCTCCAGCGCCTCCCGCTCATGCGGGAACTGCGACGCCGTGACCGTCGTCCAACGCCTGTCCCGCACCCCGTCTCCCCACTGCTCTCGCAGCCAGGCCCGAACGACGGCCCTCACGCTGCCGACGAACCCCGCTGATCCCAGCCCGCGACATTAGCCCACAATGCGGCATCCGTAGCAGCGCGCACCCGTCACCGGCCGCCCTACGGCCCCGCGGGTACCGGCCAGGCGACGCACGCGTCCCTCTCGACGCGCCCATCCCAGCCGCTGCCTCTTGCCGAGCCGTTCCGGCACTCTGGACGGCGCTCTGGTGGCTGTAGCCGTCACGGGACCGAGGAGCCGCCACGGTCCACGCGATACACGTAATGCAGGGGATCATCGACGGGGTTGTCCGGGGTGATCGGCCCCTCCCCGACCCGCCGCAGGCCGGCTTTCTCCAGCGCCCGCCAGGACGCCCGGTTGGCTGCCACGACCGGCACCACGACGCAGCTTGCATCCGGGTGATCGGACCAGGTTCTCGTGACCATCGAGGCGATCATCCTGGGCCCCAGGCCGCAGCCGGTCCGTGCCGGCTCGCCGATCAGATAGTCGATGCTCATCGCCCCGGCGGGGACCTCCACGACCGGCGCCAACTCGTCGTAGTACTCCGGATAGTCGGCGATGCGGCACCGCTGCACCAGCCCGAACGGCCGGCCATCGAGCAGGGCGAGGAAATCCTCGGACGGCTCCTCGCGACGGGCGGCAGGGCCGAAGTCGCGCTGGACGGCCTCGACAGTGGTCTCATGGTTCCACCATCGGGCGACGTGCGGCTGCTCCAGCCACGCCCGCAACAGATCGAAGTCGGGCTCGTCCAGATGCCGCCAGGCGATCGCCATGGATCACTGTAGGGTAATGGTAGATGGCCCTGCGCGACAGCCTGCTCCGCCTCACGATCGCCGATCTCTACCGCCCCCTGTGGTCACGGCACATACTGCGGGAACTCCAGAGCACGATCGTCCGCGGCGATAGGCTGAGGAGCATGGCCGACACGCCTCGCACGGCGACGCCCCGCTTCGAGCGGCCGTACACGGTCACGGGAGACTTGGACCTGCTGCGTGGGCCGTCGTCCGGCATCGTCCGCCTACCCACGCATCTGGACTGGTCGGGCAGCGCGGAATACGATCTCGACGCTCCTGGCAGGATCGTCGACCTCTACCGTGCTGTCCTGATCGAGGCAGCCAGCCCGCAGGACCTCTACACCTACCTGGATGGCGCGATGCTGCGGCGGCTGTGGGCGCTGCTGTGGTTGCCGGTACCGCTCAGGGCAGCCTGGGAGCAGAGGTTCCCGGTTCTCGCTGACATCAGTCGGGCTACCGCCGCGTAGACCGTGGAACCACGGCATGAGAAGATCGCGAAGATTGCCCTGGCCGCCGGGGCGCGGTACGGGCTCGCGCTCGCGGGTGGCTACGCGGTCCAGGCCCATGGAATCGGCGCCCGCCCGAGCGGCGACGTCGATCTGTTCACCAGCTGGCACCACCGCGACGAGTTCCCACAGCTCGCGTCCGCGGTCATCGCCGCGCTCGACGAGACGGGGTATACAACCACCGTCGCGATGCGGGCCGAGACCTTCGTGCGGCTGATGGTGACGGATCGTGCTGACGGCGCGGTCGAGAAGGTGGAACTCTCGGCGGACTGGCGGGCGCACGATCCGGTCCTGCTGGACATCGGGCCCGTCCTGCACGCGGACGACGCCATCGCGAACAAGATGTGCGCCCTGTTCGGACGGGCCATGCAACGCGACTTCCTTGACGTCGACGCAGCAATCATGAGCGGTCGCTACACGCGGCGGGAATCGCTCGACCTCGCCGCCGCGACCGACCCGGGCTTCGACCCGCTGGTCTTCGCGGACGCGCTCGGCGCGCTGACGCAGATCACCGATACCGCGTTCGCCGAGTACAAAGCCGATCCCGGCTCGGTCGCTGAGATGCGCCGACGGTTCGCCGACTGGCGAGCGCAGCTCTTGGCAGACACGCCCCGGCCGAGCTGATCCGCAGTGCTCATCAGCCCTCCGGGCCAGAGCGGAGCGAGGCAGTGCAAGGCAGAGTGAGACGGACAGCAACAGGATGCCGGCGGAGAACGACGTGGGGAGCCATCCGGCCCGCCGCTGGCCAGCAGCCGGGGGTCCGGAGGCCAGAAGCACGGCGGCCGGCCCGTACAGGCTGGCCAGCCGGAGGACATCGCCGCGGCCTGCGCGTTCCTGCTCTCGTCAGGAGGCCGGGCACGCACCGGACAGCTTCTGGGCGTGGACGATGGGCGGAATACCTGAACCGCATCCGCACCTTCGAGCAGGCAGGCAGGCGATGAGGGCGATCAGATGAACACTCTCCGGTCAGCCGCGTCCGGGCACACCTCGGGCGCGCCCTCCGGTACGGACGGGACCGGCAACGCGGCGGCGCACCGCGCGCTGGTCGCCCACCTGCGCTCCGCCCTGGCGACGGCCGCCCAGGGCGGGTCGCGGGAGGCCCGAGCCCGCCACGTGAGCCGGGGCAAGCTGCTGCCTCGCGAACGGATCGACACCCTGCTCGACCGTGGCAGCCCGTTCCTGGAGCTCTCACCGCTGGCCGCCTGGGGCATGTACGCCGACGAGGCGCCGGGCGCGGGGATCATCACCGGCGTCGGGCGGGTGGCTGGCCGGGAGTGCATGCTGGTGGCCAACGACGCCACCGTCAAGGGCGGCACCTACTACCCCATGACCGTGAAGAAGCATCTGCGCGCGCAGGAGGTAGCCCTGCACAACCAGCTGCCCTGCCTCTACCTCGTCGACTCCGGTGGGGCGTTCCTCCCGTTGCAGGACGAGGTGTTCCCCGACCGGGAGCACTTCGGGCGGATCTTCTACAACCAGGCGACGATGTCGGCGGCGGGTATCCCGCAGATCGCCGCGGTGCTGGGCTCGTGCACGGCCGGTGGGGCCTACGTCCCGGCTATGAGCGACGAGGCTGTGATCGTCCGAAACCAAGGAACGATCTTCCTGGGTGGGCCGCCGCTGGTGAAGGCCGCGACCGGCGAGGCCGTGTCGGCGGAGGACCTCGGCGGCGGGCTGCTGCACAGCAAGGTCTCCGGGGTCACCGACCATCTCGCCGACGATGACGCCGACGCGCTGCGTCGGGTCCGCGCGATCGTGGCCAGCCTCGCCCCCCGCGCGCCCCGCCCGTGGGACGTCGTCCCGGCCGAGGAGCCGGCAGCCGACCCGGCCGAGCTGTACGCGCTGGTGCCCACCGACAGCCGGATCCCCTACGACGTGCGCGAGGTGATCGCCCGGATCGTCGACGGCAGTCGGTTCACCGAGTTCAAGCGCGACTACGGACCGACGCTGGTGACCGGCACCGCCCGGCTGCACGGCCACCCGGTCGGCATCATCGCGAACAACGGGGTGCTGTTCAGCGAGTCCGCGGTGAAGGGGGCGCACTTCGTCGAGCTGTGCGACCAGCGCCAGATCCCGCTGGTGTTCCTGCAGAACATCACCGGGTTCATGGTCGGGCGGGAGTTCGAGGCGGGCGGGATCGCCAAGCACGGCGCCACGATGGTCACCGCCGTCGCCTGCGCACGGGTCCCGAAGTTCACCATCGTGATCGGTGGCTCGTTCGGCGCCGGTAACTACTCGATGTGCGGTCGCGCCTACTCACCCCGCTTCCTGTGGATGTGGCCGAACGCGCGGATCTCGGTGATGGGCGGCGACCAGGCCGCCGCCGTTCTCGCGACCGTCCGGCGCGAACAGCTGGAAGCCCGCGGAAACGACTGGAGCGTGGAGGCTGAGGATGGGTTCAAGGCGCCGATCCGCGAACAGTACGAGCGTCAGGGCAGCCCCTACTACTCGACGGCCCGGCTGTGGGATGACGGTGTGATCGATCCGCTGGACACCCGCACCATGCTGGGGCTGGCCCTGTCGGTGGCGGCAAACGCACCGCTGGGACCCGTCCGCTACGGCATCTTCCGGATATGACCGATACGGGCCCGCCTTTTGACGTCGTACTGGTCGCCAACCGGGGGGAGATCGCGGTCAGGGTCATCCGTACCCTGCGGGCGCTCGGCATCCGCTCCGTCGCCGTCTACAGCGACGCCGACGCCGGCGCCCGGCACGTCCGCGAGGCCGACGAGGCGGTGCGGATCGGCCCGGCCCCGGCGCGGCAGTCCTACCTGTCGGTGCGGCACCTGCTCGACGCGGCCCGGCTGACCGGGGCGCAGGCGGTCCATCCCGGGTACGGCTTCCTGGCCGAGAACGCCGCCTTCGTGCGTGCCTGCGCCGACGCGGGGCTGGTCTTCATCGGGCCGTCCGCGCACGCCGTCGAGGTGATGGGCGACAAGATCCGCGCCAAGCGGACGGTGGCCGCCGCGGGCGTCCCGGTGGTGCCCGGCCGCGCCGAGCCGGGGATGAGCGACGACGACCTCCTCGCCGCCGCGGACGAGGTCGGCTACCCCGTGCTGGTGAAACCGTCCGCCGGTGGGGGCGGCAAGGGGATGCGGCTGGTCACCGGCCCGGCCGCGCTGCGCGGCGAGCTTGCCGCCGCCCGCCGCGAGGCGGCCACGTCCTTCGGCGACGACACCTTGTTCCTCGAACGGTTCGTCACCCGGCCCCGGCACATCGAGGTGCAGATCCTCGCCGACGCCCACGGCCACGTCATCCACCTCGGCGAACGCGAGTGCAGCCTGCAGCGCCGCCATCAAAAGATCATTGAGGAGGCGCCGTCGCCGCTGCTGGACGCGGCGGCCCGGGACCGCATCGGCGCGGCCGCGGTCGACGTCGCCCGCGCTGTGGGCTACACCGGCGCGGGCACCGTGGAGTTCATCGTCGGCGCCGACGACCCGGGACGCTTCTACTTCATGGAGATGAACACCCGGCTACAGGTCGAGCACCCGGTCACCGAGATGGTCACCGGGATCGACCTGGTCGCCGAGCAGCTCCGGATCGCCGCCGGCCGGCCGCTGACGATCATCCAGGACGGTGTGCGCCTGACCGGGCACGCGATCGAGGGGCGCGTCTACGCCGAGGACCCCGCCCAGGGCTTCCTACCCACCGGCGGCACCGTCGTGGCGCTGCACGAACCGGCAGGCGACAGCATCCGCGTCGACTCCGGCCTGGCCGAAGGCATACGGGTGGGAACGGACTACGACCCCATGCTCGCCAAAGTGATCGCCTGGGGGCCGGACCGGGCGACGGCGCTCGCCCGGCTGGACGCGGCGCTCGCCCGCACCGCCGTCCTCGGGGTCAGGACCAACGTGGCGTTCCTGCGGGCGCTGCTTGCCCACCCCGGCGTGGTAGCCGGTCGTCTCGACACCGGCCTGGTCGAACGGGAGCTGACCGGGCTCGTCGACGGCGGCGTCCCAGCCGGCGCGCTCGCGGCCTACGGCCTGGCGCGGCTGGTCGAGGCACAGCCGGCCGGGCCGGTGATCGACCTGTGGGATACCCCCAGCGGCTGGCGGGCCGGCGGCTCACCGGCTCCCCTGATCTGGCGGGTGGCGCTGCCCGCGGGCGGCAGCGCCGAGGTCGCCGTGACCCCCGCCGCCACGCCCGGGGCCGCCGGGACCGGTCCACCGCCTGGAACGCCCGGCAGGCGGCCGTCCCACCGGCTGGCCGCCGGGCTGGCCGCTACCGTCAGCATCCGCCGTGAGCCCTCCGCGACCGGGACGCTCCGCCCGTTGTCCCGGTCGCTTGAGGCAGGCGCCGTTGGGGCAGGCATCGACGACGGCGAGCCCCACCCCGCCACGGTACGCACCCTCGGCGACGGCTGTGAGCTGCTGGTCACCGTGGACGGGCACAGCCGGCGCTGGTGGTACGCCCGCGACGGGCAGGTCCGCTGGCTCGGGGCCGGCGGAGCCGCGTGGGCCCTCACCGAGGCCGGCCCCGCGGCCCGCACCACCGCCGCCTCAGCCGGTGTCGCCGAGGTCCGCAGCCCGATGCCCGGCACCGTCATCGCGGTCCACGTCCGTACCGGCGAACAGGTCACCGCCAGCCAGCCGCTTATCATCGTCGAGGCGATGAAAATGGAGCACAGCCTGGCCGCACCTGTGGCTGGCCAGGTCAAGGACCTGCTCGTCAGCCCCGGCGAGCAGGTCAGGATTGACCAGTTGCTCGCCGTCGTGGACGCGGCCGAGCCGGCCACCACACCCGCAAGCGGGGAGCCGCCCGATGCCTGACACCCGCCTCACCGACGAGCAGGAGTCCCTGCGCCGCACCGTCGCCGAGTTCGCCCGCGAGGTCGTCGCCCCGGTGGCGGCCAGGCACGACGAGGACAAAACCTTCCCGTACGAGGTCGTCGCTGGGATGGCCGCCATGGGCCTGTTCGGGCTCCCCTTCCCCGAGTCCTACGGCGGGATGGGCGGTGACTTCTTCACCCTGTGCCTGGCCATCGAGGAGCTGGCCCGGGTTGACTCCTCAGTCGCGATCACGCTGGAGGCCGGCTGTTCGCTCGGGGCGATGCCGATCTACCGGTTCGGCACCGAGAAGCAGAAACGCGAATGGCTGCCGATGCTGTGTTCCGGCGCGGCCCTCGGCGCGTTCGGCCTGACCGAGCCGGCGGCCGGCAGCGATGCCGGCGGCACCCGTACCACCGCCTACCTGGACAGCGGCATGTGGGTGATCAACGGCTCCAAGGCGTTCATCACCAACTCCGGCACCACCATCACCCGCCTGGTCACCGTCACCGCCGTCACCGGCACCAGCGGCGACGACCGGAACGCGGACCGGACGAAGGAGATCAGCAGCATTGTGGTGCCGGTCCCCGCCCCCGGCTTCACGGCGGAGCCGGCGTACTCCAAGGTGGGCTGGCACGCCAGCGACACCCACCCGCTGGCCTTTGTCGACGTGCGGGTACCCGAGGCGAACCTGCTCGGCGAGCGGGGGCGCGGCTACGCGAACTTCCTGGCCATCCTCGACGAGGGCCGCATCGCCATCTCGGCGCTGGCTGTGGGCCTGGCCCAGGCCTGCGTCGACGAATCGGTGGCCTACGCCAGGACCCGCCATACGTTCGGCCGGCCGATCGCCGCCAACCAGGCGATCTCCTTCAAGATTGCCGATATGGAGGCGCGGGTCCACGTCGCCCGCACCGCCTACTACGACGCGGCCGCCCGCATGGCCGCGGGACTGCCGTTCAAGAAGGAGGCCGCGATCGCGAAACTGGTCAGCAGCGAAGCGGCGGTGACCAACGCCCGGGAGGCCACCCAGATCCACGGCGGCTATGGCTTCATGAACGAATACCCGGTCGCGCGGCACTGGCGGGACAGCAAAATCCTTGAAATCGGCGAAGGCACCAGCGAGGTACAGAAAATGATCATAGCCCACCACCTCGGCCTTTGAAGATTTTGATCGAAACCAGGCGCACGGCGTCGGTAGACCCGTCAAGCGTGCCCATCAACCAATGCCCGGCCGCTGAGCACGGCCAACCGACGGAGATGAGTCGATGCGTGACGAAAGCGACCAACGCCGTCGCGTGGAACAGCGCGGCCTGTGGTTCGACGAGCTGGAGGTCGGCGTGGTGTACGCGCACCGGCCTGGGCGGACGGTGAGTGAAGCCGACAACACGCTGTTCACGACGTTGACGATGAACGCGCAGGCGCTGCACCTCGACGAGGCATGGAGTGCCACCCAGCCCTTCGGCCGCCGCCTGGTCAACAGCCTGTTCACGCTGTCGACCCTCGTTGGTCTGTCGGTCAACCAGCTCACTCAGGGCACAACCGTCGCCAATCTCGGTTTCGCCGAGGTCCGCTTCCCGGCGCCGGTGTTCCATGGCGACACGCTCTACGCTGAAACAGTGGTCCTGGACAAGCGCCTGTCACGCAGCCGGCCGGGACAGGGCGTGGTCACCCTTGAGCACACCGCGCGCAACCAGCATGGCGAGGTGGTCGCGGTCGCCGTGCGCGGCGCGCTGATGCTGCGCTCAGACACAGCGGGCTCAAACGCAGCGAACTCAGACACAGCGGGCCCGGACGCGGGCGGCGGATCCACCGCCGCCGATCCGCCAACGGGCCCGGCCCCGGAGCTGGACCCGGACGTGGCCCGATGACCGCGCGCCTGCCCGGACCGGCGCTGCTGTTCTGTCCCGCCGACCGTCCCGACCGGTATGCGCGGGCCGCCGCGGCGGCCGACGGCGTCATCCTCGACCTGGAGGACGCCGTGGCACCTGAGGACAGACCGCGGGCGCGCCAGGCGCTGCGCGAGACCCCGCTCGACCCGGCGCGGACGATCGTGCGGGTCAACCCGGCCGGCACCGACGACCACGCTGAGGACATCGCGGCGCTGGCGGGCACCCCCTACCAGACCGTGATGCTGGCCAAGACCGAGACCGCCGAGCAGGTGGCCGCTCTCGCCCCGCGGCAGGTCGTCGCGCTGTGCGAAACTCCACGCGGCGTGCTCGCCGCACCCGCCATCGCCGCCGTCAGCAACACCGCCGGCATCATGTGGGGAGCCGAAGACCTGGTGGCCGCGCTCGGCGGACGTTCCAGCCGGGACGCCGACGGCCGCTACCACGACGTCGCCCGCCATGCCCGCGCCAGTGTCCTGCTCGCTGCCGGCGCCCACCTGCGCGTCGCCGTCGACGCGGTCTACCTCAACATCACCGATCTCGAGGGGCTCGCCCGTGAGGCGCGGAACGGGGCGGCGAGCGGGTTCACCGTGAAGGCCTGCATCCATCCCAGCCAAGTCGCCGCCATACGACAGGCTTTCCTGCCCTCACCGGAGGAGATCGACTGGGCCAGCCGGGTACTCGACGCCGCGGCCCGCTCCCCCGGTGTGTTCAGGTTCGAAGGCCGTATGGTCGACGCCCCGGTCCTGCGCCACGCCGAACGCATCCTCGCCAGCCGGGCGCGCTGATCGGAAAA
Source organism: Protofrankia sp. CiP3 (assembly GCF_917627345.1). NCBI lineage: Bacteria > Bacillati > Actinomycetota > Actinomycetes > Frankiales > Frankiaceae > Protofrankia > Protofrankia sp. CiP3. The sequence goes on from NZ_CAKJTM010000027.1 coordinate 28,336, forward strand.
TGAACCGGAGCGTGGGCATGCCAGCTCAGCCCGGCGGGCCTTTCCAGCTCCTCGGCTCGGGAGAAGCCCGCGGGTTTCGGCATCAGCGTGGCGTGACCAGACTCGGCACGCTGGACGTCAGGCGCAGCGTGATGTGGTTGGTGTAGGTGGGGTCGTCGACGGGTGCGGTGAACGTGAAGTTCTGGACCAGCCCGGCCAGCGCGATCGTCGATTCGAGCATCGAAAAATGCTGGCCTATACAGGCGCGTGGCCCGCCCCCGAAGGGGAACCACGCATAGCGGTGGCGCGCCTTCTCCCGTTCCGGCGTGAACCGTTCCGGCTCGAAGCGCTCCGGCCTGTCCCAGAACAGCGGATGCCGATGGGTGACCCAGGGGACGACAAGCAGATCGCTCCCAGCCGGGATGCGGTAGCCGCACACGTCCTCATCCGTAACCGAACAGCGACTGATGATCGGTGCCGACGGGTACAACCGCATGGTTTCCTTGAGCACCATCGTGGTGTAGGGCAGCGCTGGAACGTCCTCCACGGTGGGGATGCCGGCGATCGCGTCGGCCTCGTCACGGACGCGCTCCTGGACCGCGGGATGCTGGCCGAGCAGGTGCAGGGCATAGGTCAGCGCGGTCGAGGTCGTCTCGTGCCCGGCAAGCAGGAAGATGAGCACCTGGTCGCGCACTTCAGCGTCAGTCAGGGCGTCACCGCTGTCACGGGCGTCGAGCAGCAGCCCGAGCAGGTCGCCGTACCTGGCACCGCTGGCCCGCCGCTGCGCGATTATCTGGTCGCAGACGGAATAGAGCCCGCTCCGCACCTGCGCGAGTTGGCGGTTGACCGGTGTGGGCCAGCGCAGCGGCATGCGGATCGGCGCCAGCCCTCGACGTAGTACCGCCTCCGCCAGCCTCCCGAACTCGCGACGGATCACAGGCAGCGCCTGATCAATATCGTCGCCGAACAGGACGCGACACACCACCCGCAACGTCAGCCCGGTCATCTCGCCATCCAGATCGATGGTGCCCGCGCCGCGCCGGCGCCATCCGTTCACCAGGCTCTCGACCTGTCCGCCCATGGCGGCGGCGTACTCGGCCACCCGCCGGGTGGTGAACAGCGGTTGAAGGAACCGCCGCTGACGTTGCCAGTCGGCATCCTGGCTGGTCAGGATGCCGTTGCCGAACGCGCCGCGGACCTCCCGGTAAAAAATGTTGTCCTTGCGATAGTTGGCCGAGGAGCTGGCGAGCACGCGTTGCACGGCGTCGGGATGAAATACCAGGTATATCTCGCGTAGCCCGGGTGGCCCGACACGGAAGCAAACACCGTCCCCGTACCTCTCGAAAGCTCGCAGAAAGGCCCCGAGCATGTCGCCGCGCAGCTCGGCCGCTGATCCCAGCAAGAAGGAGCCCGCCGCAACGGGCGGCGTGCGCGCGGGCGGACTACTTGGTGCCGAGGTGGATAAGCTGCTCATGCCCGTGCCCTTCGTCGACGGGACCACCCAGTACAGATCATTCAGATTCGCTCATTCAGATCAGCCCCGGCGGTATCTTATACCAACACCACCCCGCAGGATACTTACCAGCGTTTCGTCTCGCGTTCACGGTTGATCTAGTTGTCATTTTTGATCTTGTTGTTTGTTATTGCCCATTGTCAATCGCTCGCGAGATGCCGTCAACAGCGTTGACTATCTTGTGGATAGCGAAGCGCGGCCCGGCTGTTCCCACTCAGTTTTTCACGGTAACGATGCCCGCGTTGCCGTCAACGACGAGCAGGCGACCGTCAGCGATCGTCAGCACGTCCGCACCGACACCGGTCACCGCGGGCAGACCGATCTCCCGCGCGACGATCGCCGCGTGGCACAGCAGGCCTCCCGACGCTGTGACAAGACCCGCCGCCGTCGCCATCAGCGGCAGCCAGGCGGGATCGGTGGTGGGAGCGATCAGGATGCCGCCCGGCTGCCAGTTCCCGTCATGTGGGTCGAGCAGAACGGCTCCGGTGCCCCGCGCCACACCGCCAGCGGCGGCGAACCCCTGGAGCAGTTCGGCCCCGTTCGCGGCGCCCTCGGCGGCGGCACGGGTATCACGACGGCCTGAGCCGGACGGCCCCAGGGGGCGCGTCACCGGTCGTGCCTGCAACCACAGCAAGGTGTCGGTCAGCACGGCGAACTCCAGGTCCAGTGGCATGCCAGCCTCCCGTTGCAGGCTCAGACACGCCGCCCCGACAGCGCCCGTCGAGCTGGCGAGCGCTCCCGCCGGGGCCGCCGGCCCGGCCTCGCGGTCCCACTCCTCGACGACCGGGACGACCGCGCCCGAGACCAGGCGCTCGCCGGGCCCCGCGCACCACTCCAGCCGGCCCGCGGCGGCCGAACGCCCGATCCACACCCCCGCAGCGGTGGGCTCCTGGTACTCCTGCAGCACGACAGCCATCCGCGGCGGCACGCCGAGCCCGGTGCGGTCCAGGTAGGCCGTTGGGCCGCGGTCAGTGGCACTGGCGACGACCCGGCGGACCGCCTCGGGAACATCCGCGGGCGACAGATCGAGTTCAGTGCGGAACTGACCAGCGAACGAAAACCGCGCGCCGTCCTCCACGGAGGCGGAACTACGCACCGCCCACCGAGCGACCTCGGCCGGCAGCTGGACGCCCTCGGCCGCGACGCTGGCCGCCGCATCGACACTCAGCAGCCAGGTGGCCGGTATCCGGGCGCCGAGGCGGACCAGGCCAGCCAGCCCGACTGCCTTTCCACCCCACCTCGACACAAGATTTCCGGGGGCCCCGAGCTGATGCCCGGCGGACAGCTCCCGAACAAGGAACGACAAGGGAGTGGGCAGTATCATGGAACGCTCCGAAAAATGCTCGAACAAGGCGCTGGGCACTGGGGCGTGCGAGGATTCCGGCGTATCCGTTGACAACACTGACTATTTCCGCTGAAAGAGCTGAGGAGGGCGCATGGGCCGCGTCGTCGTCGTCAGCGGCGGCGGCACCGGAATCGGTGCCGCCGCCGCTGAGCTTTTTGCCGGTGACGGTGCCGAGGTATACCTGCTGGGCCGCCGCGAGAACGTCCTCGCCGCCACCGCCGAGAAACTCGGGCCCCGGGCTCACGCGGTCACCTGCGACCTGCGTTCCCCGCGCAGCGTCGAGGCCGCGGTCCGCAGGCTGCCCGGCACGGTGGACGTGTTGGTGAACAACGCCGGTGCCCGCGGCGTGGCGGCCGGCGGAGACGACCTGACCGCCGTCGCCGAGCGGTGGACGTCCGACTTCCGCAACAACGTCCTGGTCGCCGTCCTGCTGACAGCCGCGCTGACCAGGCGTCTGCGGTCGCCCGGCGGCAGGGTCGTCACCGTGAGCAGCCTTGCCGCGGTACGTGGGAACGGCTCCTACGGGGCGGCGAAGTCCGCGTTGCACGGCTGGAACCTCACGCTCGCGAGCGAACTCGGCCCGCGCGGGGTGACAGCGAACGTGGTCGTGCCGGGATTCGTCGCGGGCACCGAGTTCTTCGGTCAGGACACCACCGACGACGAACGGACGCGGCGTGCCGCGCAGACCCTGGTGAACCGTGTCGGTGAACCGGGCGACGCGGCCGCGGCGATCCATTACCTGGCCTCGCCCGACGCGGGCTACGTGACCGGGCAGTTCCTGCACGTCAACGGCGGCGCGCTGCCGGGCCGGTGAGCGGTGACGCCCGATCCCACCGGCCCGAGCGCCTCGTTCGCCGATGTGCTCGAGGGGCTGCGCCACCGCCACGCGGTCCTGCGGCGCGTCGTCCGTTCGCTCTCCGCCGGCGATTGGGACACGCCCACGCCCGCCGCCGGCTGGGCGGTCCGCGACCAGCTCGCCCACCTCGCCGACACCGAGGAGGTCGCGTTCGACACGCTCACCGACGGGCCGCGCGCCTTCGCGACCGAACTGCCGGCCTTCCCCAGCGCTGACGCCTTCACCGCGGCGGGATGCCAGCGCGGCGCGGGCATGAGCACGGCGGAGCTCGTCAGCTGGTGGGAGCGCGGCGCCACCCGGACGCGGGAACGGCTGGCCGAGCTTGCCGCGACGGAGCGTGTGGCCTGGGGCTTCGGTATGGACGCGCGGACGTTCGGACTCGCCCGGGCCATGGAGCACTGGGCACATACCCTCGACATCGCCGATGCGGTCGGGGCTGACGCCGAGCTGCTGGGAGAAGCGCCGCTCGTCGCCGAGCTCGGCTACCGCACGGCCCCCTGGGCGTTGCTGCGGGCGCATGCCACCCATCCGCGACGATCGCTGCGGGTGGAGCTGCACAGTAACGGCGGCACGGACAGCTGGGGCCCGCCCGACGCCACCGACGTCGTGTCCGCCCACCTCCTGCAGTGGTGCTGCCTGGTCACGCGGCGAACACCCCGGCCCGGGCTGCCCGCGCCGAGAGCATGGGGGCCGATGGCGCACGACGTCGTGCGCCACGCGCGGTGCTACCTGTGAGCAGGCCGCCGGTGAGCGGCTGACGCCGTGCGGCGGGCACGCGGTCACCCCGGTCACCCCGGTCACTCGTCCGCCGCGCAGCGTTCGGCCCCGCCCGACAGCAGCAGGTCACGATGCAGCTCCATCCACACCTCGTGGAAGGAACCGCACAGGACACCGGTCACCGCGCGGGCCTCACCGGCGCGGGCGCGGGCGAGCGCGCCGTCGAGCCGCGCCGGGTAGCGCGCGAACCGCTCCTCGACGACGGCCAGCGGGGCGAGCAGCTGCGCGCACCGCACCGCCAGCGGCGCGAGTTCCTCGATGATCCGGCTGTCGTAGCCGGCGTCGTCGTGCGGGTTGGGCACGCCATCGCGCAGCTGCCACCGCGTGCAGCACTCCTTGACGTCACGGTTGACCAGCCGGAACGCGTCGAGGACGACCGGCAGCAACCCACGCAGCGAAGCGGTGGCCGCCGGCAGCCAGCGGGCATGACGTTCCCGGCCGGCTGGGGTGAGGCCGTAGCGGCCGCTGGGCGGTCGGCACATCGCGAGCCCACGATCCACGCAGGCGTCCAGCTCGGCGGCTGGCCTGCCCGTCGCTTGGACGTACTGCGGGGGCGTCGCCGTGCCCATGACGGCAAGCGCGTGCAGCGCCCGGTCGACACCGGCCGCGCCGTCGATCCCGGCCGCGACGATTTCCGGCCCGGCGGTGCCGCCGGAGCTCCGTGCGTCCCTCACGCGTGCTCCCCTCGTCCGTCCGCTGTGCCCAAAGACGCCATCCGGGCGCGCAGCCGCGGCATGAGGCCGCCGTCACGCAGCAGATCCAGCAGGAACGGGTCCAGCACCGTGCCGGTGGTCACGCTCCCGTCCGCGCCCGACACGGTTCCCGCCGCGAGGTCCACCAGCAGGGGGCCCTCATCGGGGATCAGGTCGACCCGGTCGATCTCCAGGACCGGCAGCCCGATGTTGAGCGCGTTGCGGAAGAAGATCCGGGCGAACGAACGGGCCAGGATGACGCTGATGCCGAGATCCTTGAGCGCCCTCGCGGCGTACTCCCGGCTGGAGCCGCACCCGAAGTTACTGCCCGCGACGATCGCGTCGCCCGGCCGGAGCCCGTCGACGATCTCGGGCAGCAGCATCGCGAGGCCCCTGAGCGCGACCTCGGCCTTCACGCCGGTCAGGGTCATGAAACTGCCGGGGAACAGGACGTCGGTATCGATGTTGTCACCGAGCCGCCAGCGGCGGCCGGACACCGTGATGTTCACCGGACCACCTCGTCGGCGGCTAACAGGCCCCGCGGATCGGTGATCATTCCAGTCGTCGCGCTGGCCGCGACCGTTGCCGGCGACGCCAGGTAGATACTCGCCCCCGCGCTGCCCATCCGGCCGACGAAGTTCCGGCTGCTCGCGGTGATCGCTGTCTCACCGTCGGCCAGGACTCCCGCCTGCAGGCCCGCGCACGGGCCGCACCCGGGCGGCTCGACGATCGCACCGGCCGCCGCGAAGATCTCCAGCAGGCCCTCTGCGAGCATCGCGCGGTAGATGACCTTCGAGGCCGGGGTGATGATGAGCCGTACCGAGCCGGCGACGCGCCGATGGCGCAGTATCCGGGCGGCGGACCGGTAGTCGGCGAGCCGGCCACCCGTGCACGAGCCTATGTAGGCCTGCTGGATAACGACTCCGGCCACATCCGCGACCGGCCGGACGTTCGCGGGGCTGTGCGGGGCCGCGCACAGCGGCTCCAGCGCGGACAGCTCGACTGTGATCCGGCGGCTGTAGTCAGTGCCGTCGTGCAGGGTCAGGTCGAGGCCGGGCTCGGGCTCGCGCCCGACATAGCGCCATGTCGTCTCGTCGACCTCGACAAGGCCGACCTTGGCGCCGAGCTCCACCGCCATGTTCGCGAGCACGAGGCGCTCGTCCATCGGCATGGCCCGCACGCCGGGACCGCCGAACTCCAGCGAGGCGTAGGTCGCGCCGTCCGTGCCGAGGTCCCGCAGCAGGTGCAGGACGACGTCCTTCGCCGACACCCCTGTCGGTGGGCTCCCCGTCAGCCGCACCGAGATGGCGTGCGGCACCTTCAGCCACAGCTTCCCGGTCGCGAGGACCCCCGCCATCTCGGTACCGCCGATGCCGGTCGCGAAGCTGCCGAGCGCACCCGCCGTGCAGGTATGGGAATCGGTCCCGACGACGACATCGCCGGGACCTGTCAGCCCGCTCTCGGCGAGGGTCTGATGGCTCGGGCCGTCGTAGAAACCAGTGTGGGTGATGCCGTGCCGCTGGACGGCGGCGATGATGGCGCGGTTGTTCTCCGCCTGCGCGACCGTTGCCGCGGGCACGAAATGGTCAATCGTCACGTACACCCGGTCGGGATCCCAGAGCGGCACCCCCAGCGTCTCGAAGGTGCGGAATGTGGGCGGTCCGAGTACCTCGTGGGTCAGCGCCAGGTCGATCTCGAATTCGTCGATCTGGCCGGCCCGCAGGGAACGGCCCGCCTTCCGGGACAGGATGCGCTCGGCAAGCGACGGGAAGCCCGGCATGTCAGGCCGTTCTCTCGGCCGTGGGCTCGGCGCCGGAGCGGATCACGGCGACCAGCTCAAGGATGTCCCCGATGGTCGACAGACCCGCGATCCTGGGGTCGGCCACGATGCTGATGCCGAGCAGCTCCTCGACGCGGACGAGCATCTCTATCGCGCTGATCGAGTCGATACGCAGGTCCTCCACGATTCGATCGGACGCGCGCAGGTCCCGGCGCACCCCCTTGATACGGCTGTATTCCGCCGCTAACGCCTCGATGATGTCGGGCGCGGAATTATCGCTCATGAACCTGTACCTCTCCTGATGTTCCGTCCACGGTCATGAATGTGCCGGTGGGAATAGCCGCCGCGCCCTGGTGGCCGACGACGCAGGGAATCCCGTACTCCCGGGAGAGAATGGCGATGTGGGACAGTTCGCTGCCCCGTTCGGTCACCACTGCCGAGACAAAGGGCAGCAGCGGCGCGACATCCGCGTCGGCCGAGACACATGCGAGCACCACGGGCTCGGCGGGGATAGCGGAGATATCGGAGATGTCTGGATGGATCACCAGGCCGGTCGCCCGCCCGGGTGAGACGCCCTTGGCCGGCCGTACGCCGCGGCCGAGCCATGGGCGCGGGCTCGCCTGGTCCCGCAGGTCGAGGTGCTCGGGCATCTCGGTGGCCAGCGCCTTCTCGCACGCCTCGCGCCGGTCGTCCCAGCGCCGTTCGAGCACGTCCAGCCGGCCCGTCCCACAGATCTCCGCCACGGTGAGGTACGGCCAGGCGTGGTCGGGCACCCCGCGCACCACCGCCCACCGGGGGAGGGCCCGCCGGAAGACGTGCAGGGTGCGCATCACCAGCGACTTGCTGTGTTCCCGGGCGGCCATGGTCTCGCCGACGGTGGACGAGAGCGCCGTGACGATCCGGCGGTTGTGCGCGCCGAGCATCTCCACCGCGGCGACACCGGGATCGAGCACGTCCACCCGGTCGCCGGCCGTCCCGGTCACGACCTGCTGGCGCACGGCGTAGCCGGCCCAGGGCGCGTGGCCGTCCGCGACCTCGTAGAACGACGACGCGAGGAACTCACCCGAGCCAGCTGGCCCGGCGAGGGCGGCCGCGTGCAGACGCCGCCAGACCAGCTCGCGCGGGCGCGACAGCCACAGCTCGACCTCGTCACCGTGGCGGACCAGCCGCCGCAGCGCCCGGCGCAGCGCGACCCGCGCCGGAACGAGCCCGGCGGTGCTCAGGATGTGGACCGACCAGGCGTCGACCAGCACCGCGCGGGCTCGTTCGAGCACGAGGGCGAGCAGGCCGGCCGTGTCCGCCCCGCCGCCCGCGGTCCGCCGGGCATCGCGCTCGAGCTCGGCGACGCGGGCTTCCAGCAGCCGCAGCCGGGGGCCGGTGCCGGCGAGCTCGCACAGCACCCGGCCGGGCGCCCGGGCCCGCGCCCACCAGGGAACGGTCACGCCCGCGATGCCCGGTGGCGGTTCGATGTCCTCGAAGTAGGCCGCGGTGACATCGGACGCTTCGACGCCGGGGATGCTGTCGGCGAGCGCGCAGTACGACGACAGGTTGTGGTAGGGCCGACAGCCGAAGTACCCGACGAACACGTAGCAGCTTCCCTCCGCCCAGGCGCACCGTCCCCACACCTGGCGGCTGAAGACCCGGGTTGCCCGCTCCATCGGTTCGCCCACGAGGGACCATGACATCGGGGAGAGCCGCTGTGGCGCGACCTCGCCGAAGTTGCCCGCCGAGTAGAACCGGAAGAACGGGTGGACATCGGTGTCGACGCCGCTCACCGCGTCGCCCCTGCCATGACGCGGCCCCGGTCGCGCAGGTGCCGCCCGGTCGTCGTGACGTAGTCGCCGCCGCTGACGGGCCGGTCGCCGGGCAGGTCGGACAGGACGTCTGGAGCCAGCTCGAACCACGGCCGGCTGTAGTCGAGCAGTTCAGGGATCACTCCGAGGCGGCGGCTGGCCAGGCGGAGCACGGGCCGCAGCGCGGGCACGTCCACCAGGCGGGGAATCCGCCCCCAGGCCGCGCACAGGTCGGTGTAGACCTGCGCGAGCGTCGGGAGATCCGGGTCGTACCAGCTCCAGGTCTGACCGGTCGAGGGGGCGTCGAGCGCATTCATGATCACTTGTGCGGCTGATCCGACCTCGCTGACGTAACAGGGGTAGTGGCCGCGCCGATCCAGGTGCACCGGGCCGCCGGTCAGCAGGTACGGCAGCGCCGCCAGCAGGCCGTGGGAGGTGTCGAGGGCAGCCCCCGCCGGAGGTGGCCCCAGCACCGGCCCGAGCCGCACGATGTTGACCGGGAGATCGCCCGCGTCGCGGACCCGCCGCTCAGCGCAGTACTTCCCGTACTCGTACCAGTTCCGGAACCGCTGACCGACGAACAGCTCGCGGTTACCGACCAGCCCCTCGGCGCGGCCGAGCACCAGCAGGGAGGAGACGTGGACGACCCGGGTGAGCGCTCGCAGCCGTCGCAGGCTCGCCAGCACGGTGCGCATACCCGTGTCGTGGACGGCAAGTGCCTCGCTCGGCGCGCAGTCCCAGCGCACCGAGCCGAAGGCGAGCACCACATGGGTGACCTCCTCGCGCACCTCGTCCAGGGCCGCGCCGGACAGCCCGAAGCCCGGCCGGGTGGCGTCACCCACCAGCCCGGTCCCGGCCGCACCTGGGCCGGCCGGGCGGTACCCGGACCTTGACAACGACAGCGTCTGGGCACCGGCCCGGTCAGCGGCCACCGCCACAGCGCGGCCGAGATAGCCGCTGCCACCGACTACCAGGAGCTTCACTCGAACCTCGCCATCGCGGGATCGCCGGGCAGCTCAGCTGCCACGGGGCTGGCCGGCAGGCCGAACAGGATCCGGGCGAGCAGGGCCGGTTCGACCTGGGGGACATCTGTGGCGGGCAGCAGGGAACGCAGCCGCGTCGTTTCGTAGACCCGGTCGAGCGCCACATACCGCAGCCCGGTGAGCGAGTTCGTCCACGCCTCGTCGGGCCGATAGAAGCGGCCGGGATTCTGCGACAGCCAGAGAATCCTCTCGGCCGATGTCGGTACCAGCCGCAGCATGTGCCGGAACCGGTGCGGCCCCTGCGACCTGGCGAGCTCCAGCAACGCCCGCAGAGTCGGCGCGCTCTGTCCGCCCGCGACGTGCACGACGGCCGGGCCGTCGTCGTACGCGTCGGTACCGCCGGCCGCGATGCGCCGGGCCGCGGCGAGCAGCGCGCGGGCCGCGACGTCGCGGGGAAGGGCGTCCACCCGCGCGTCGCGCATGGCGGGAAGCATCCGCAGCGGCAGCTCCTCCCAGCGTGCGGCGAGCAGGTAGAGCGAGTTGCGGCGTCGGGTGGTACCGGTGACGGAGTCGCCGACAAGCGCGGCGAACCGCGCGATCAGTACTGGTGGGTCGCCTGGCCGCCACTGCTCCACGAGCGCCTGCTCGCCGAGCCACTTGCTCTCCTCGTAGACGGTCCGGTGCCGGCACGGCCCCAGCGGTGTTTCGGGCACGACACCGAGCCGGCCGCCCGCGACGTAGACGGTGGACGCGTAGATGTAGGCCACCCGCCGGCCGTGCGCCTCCTGGAGCCGGCGGGCGAGGTTGAGCCCCTCGACGGCGCCGACCGTGTTCGCGGTGAAAAGCGCCTGCTGGGCAGCTGCCCAGTTCGTCTCGGCGGCAAGATTCACCACCACGCCGACGTCGGACAGATCGGCGAGAGCGTCGGCACCGAGGCCCCAGCCGGGCTGGCGGACGTCACCCGGTACCACCCGCCCGCCGCCGTCGGGACCACCGCCGTCGGGACCACCGCCGGCCGGGCCACGACCGGCCGGGTGCGCGCGGGCAACGACGCGCGTGAGCCGGACCAAGCCAGCCGCATCGGCCGCATCAGCCGCATCGGCGAGGACGCCGGCCAGGCCGTGGCCGAGCTGGCCGGACATGCCCGCCACCAGCAGCCGGATCACCGGAGGCTCACCGCCGCGCGATAGGTCTCGCCGTCACCGCCGAGGCCGCCCGCGACGAGCTCCCACATCATCTCGTCCGTGCCGCCGCCGATGCGGGCAAGGCGCGAGTCCCGCCACATCCGGCTGAGCGGCGTCTCGTCCTCGAGATAGCCGGCACCGCCGAAGACGTGCATGCACTCGCTCGTGCACTCCTCCGCGAACCGGGCCGCGGTGACCTTGAGCGCGGCGGCCTCGCGGACACCGGGACCGCCCGGCGCGAACAGCCCCGCGGCCATCGCGAGCACCGCGTACCGCAGGACCGTGAGCCGGGATGCCAGCTCCGCGATCCGGATGCGCAGCGCCTGGCACTCGAACAGCGGGCGGCCGAACTGCCGGCGGTTGTGCAGATGGGAGACGGCAAGGTCGATCGCGTACTCGCAGCAGCCGACGACCTGCCCGGCCACGGACAGCCGCTCATGGGTCAGCCCGTAGGTCACCGCCAGCAGCCCCAGCCCAGGCCGGGCGACGACGGCGTCCTCACCGACCGTGCAGGCGACATCCATCCACGTGGTGTCGAGCGACTGCGTGCCGGTCTTCACCAGCCGCTTGCGTACGGTCAGCGCGGCCGCCGGCACGGCGACGACACCCAGTCCCCCGGCCCCGTCACCGTCCATGCGGCAGAGCAGCAGGGCGAAGTCGGCCACCCGGCCGAGAGAGAGGAACTTCTTCTCCCCGCGCACCTGCCAGCCGTCCGGGATCCTCGTCGCGGTGGTGGTGACGCTCATGAGGTCCGAGCCGCCGCCGGCCTCGCTCGCGCCCAGACAGCCGACGAGCCTGCCGTCCCGGACCCCGTCGAGATACCCGCGCAGCAGCTCGGTGCGCCCGTAGCGGTGCAGGATGCTCGCGACGGTCTCCACCTGAAGACTGATGCCGACGCTGAGCCCGGCGAAACCGAGCCGGCCGCTCTCGATGGCGAGCAGCGCGCCCCAGCCCGTGTCGCCGTCGCGCCCGACCGGCCAGCGCCGCGCGATGACACCCGCCGCCGCCAGGCCCGCGAGGACCTGCCGGGGAAAGCGCCCCGCTCGTTCGGCCTCGTGCGCCCATGGACGCACGACGTCGGTCAGGACCGCTCGGATCCCGTCCGCCGCGTCGGTCAGGTGTTCGCCGAACAGGCCCTGGCCGAACAGTGGCTGCCCGGCCCGCGTCGGGGCGGCCGCGCGTTGCTCGATGACGCCGGCGGTGTCCGAGTTCATGATCTCACGGCCTTCGAGGAGTCAGACGGTGCCGCCGGGAGCGGCGCCACCGGAAGCGGCGCCGACGAGAGCGGCGCCGGCGGGCCATGGCCGGCGGGGCTGTCGGTGGCCCCGCCGGCCATGGCAAGATCCCGGCGGATGCCGCCGCGGATGACCCGTAACGCGTAGACGAAGCCGCCGAAATAGAGCGTCGCCTGCATCACGACGCCCGCGGACAGCGCGACCGGTACCGAGAACACGGCGGCGAGCGCGGTGTGACGGACGTATTCGCCGAATTTGAACAGGCGCATGTCCGCCATCCGCCGCAGCCGCCCCCGGCCGGGTTCGCCGAACGCGGCCAGCGTGCGGCGGTAGCAGAACGACATCATCAGCGCCGCTGGCGCCGCGACGGCAAGGCCCCACCATCCGCCCGGGACGACCGCGGCGAGTATCACTATCGGGACGAACGCCAGGGTGGCCACCCGGGCGGCGAGCTGGAAGGCCCGCGTGGCGCCGATGCGGACCGGCACGGTCATGTTCCCCACGACGGGATCAAGGTCGACGTCGCGCAGCGCGGCGAGGATATTGTTGGAGACGCAGGCGATCAGCAGGTAGGCGAGCACCCCGGCCAGCCACCACGGGTGCTGGCCGCCGGCGAGGTACCAGCCCACCACCGCCGGGATCGTCTGCGGCACGCTCACGACGAAGCTCGCGACGACGCCCTCGTCCTTCACCTTCGAGTACGCCATGGAGAAGACGACCGCGGCAATCGTGAGCGCGAGCGCCAGCCCCGCACGAGCGGCACCGCCGCACGCGATGAACAGCGCACCGAGCGCGACGGCGAAGTAGCCGGCGGCCGCGGCCCATGCCTCGCGCACGGTGAGCAGCCCCGACGGGAGCGGCAGGTAGGGCGCGGTGATCTGGTCGCCGTCCGCGTCGAGGATGTCGTTGACGATGAACAGCGCGCCGCCGGCCGCGGCGACGTAGCCGGCAAGCCAGACCAGCGGCCACGGGTCCGGGGACGGGTCCGCGACGGCCCAGCCCATGAAGACCGGCCAGATGTTCATGTTGGACAGATGGATCCGGGTCATCCACCAGGCGGCCTCGGTCTTGAGGGCCGCCAGGCGCAGGGCGCTCATCGGTCCGCGCCCGCGGGCACAGGCATGGGTACGGGTGCGGGTGCGGGTGCGGGTGCCAGCTCCTCGCCTGGCCCGATCCGCACCAGCTCAGACCCGAGCGCGCCGTCGCGGTAGAGCCGCCAGGCTTCCCGCCGCCGCGGCTTCCCGCTGCTGGTGAACAGGCGCCCGACAGCCTTGGTGGTGACGACCTCGACCGCCACCTCATCGCCGGCAAGCAGCACCACCACGTCGCGTACGAGCGGTGCGAACGTCTCCGCCGGGGACGCGGTGACAACCACGACGACGGGCGCCGTGGCCAGCAGGCCGCCGACGGCCAGGAGCAGCACACCCGGTGCGCGTCGCCGGATCTCCAGTTCGACGTCCTCCATGAAGATGGTGCGGCCACGCAGTTTGAAACTGTCACCGAGGCGTCCCAGGACGTAGAGCTGGCCGTCGTGCAGGAAGCCGGCGTCTCCGGTACGGAACCATCCGTCGGCGCCGAACCGTTCGGCGTCCTGCGGCGATGCGACGCTGTAACCGTCGGCGATGGACGGGCCGCGCACCGACAGCTCGCCGAGACAGCCCTCGGGCAGGGGCTTGCCATCAGCGCCGACAGCCCGTATCTCCAGCCCCGGCAGCGGCGGCCCACAGCTGACCAGACGCAACACGGCGGCGTCGGCGGCGCCCTCCTCCCCCTCGCCCTCGCCCTCGAGCGCGGAGCCGAGCACGGTGACCGGGGCGTCCATGCGGGCGGCGTCCTGGTCGATACGCACGATCGTCGGAGCGACGCCGAGCGGCACCCCGCAGATCGCGAGCGTCGCCTCCGCCATCCCGTATGCCGGCTGGAAGGCCCGCCGGTCGAACCCGGCCGGGGCGAGCCGGTCCGCGAACGCCGCGAGCGTGGCCGGGTCGACCCGCTCGGCCCCGCTCACCACGGAGTGCACGCTGGACAGGTCCAGCCCCTCGACGCGCGCGGCCGGGACCATCCGGACGATGTACTCGAAGCCGAAGTTGGGCATGAACATGTGGCTGTACCGATGCTCGTCGTACTGCTGGAGCCACCGCAGCGGGTTCCGGAGGAACTGGGTGGGCGGCATGTACGCGTGCTCGGCCTGCCTGGTGACCGCGGCCAGCGAACCGCCGACGAGACCCATGTCATGGTAGAGCGGCAGCCAGCACACCCCGCCGTGGGAGCGGACGTCCACCCACGTGTGGATCGCACGGATGTTCGCCGCGAGATTCGCCCGGGTGATACGCACCCCGCGCGGGACGCCGCGGGAACCGGACGAGAACTGCAGGACCGCGAGATGCCCTGGCCGCCGGGGGGGATGCGGCCCGGTCCCGGCCATCCGCGGCGTCACGACGCGGACCGCGAGGCCCGTCTCGCGCAGCGCGTCGGCGAGTCCCCCCGCACCGGCTGGCCCGGCGAGCGCGAACCGCGGCCGGACCTGCGCGGCGATCCCCCGCAGCTGCTCAAGCCACCCGGCCCGCTGGTTGACGGCCTCGGGCAACGGGACGTTGGACGGGGTCGCCCCGATCCACAGGAGGGCGAAGAAGCAGGCGAGAAACTCCGGGCCGGTGGGCAGGATCAGGGGAACGATGTCGCCCGGCTCCACCCCCTCCTCCAGCAACGCGACGGCCGTGCCCAGCACGGCGGCGGCGAACTGGCCGTAGTCGATACGGGTCCAGGTGCCGTCGATGAGAAACCGCAGCCCCCGGTCGGCACGCGGCTCGGTGATCCAGCCGAACAGCAGCTCCTCGGGCGTGCCGGTCGCCAGCGCGTTCACGGGCACACCACGGAGTAGTAGAAGTCCTGGAGTTTCAGCCACTCGGCGCACCCGCGCCGGACGAACTGAGGCGCCTCGGCGTCGAACTCGGGCACCTCGTGCGCGTATTTCTCGATCAGCAGCCGCGCGCCCAGCGCGTGGCCGCCGTCCAGCTGGCTGTGCACCGTGAACCACTCGGCGTCCACATCGTTGATGTGCCACGACGAGGTGAGGAACACCCGCATCTTCTCGACCGCGGCCGGGGTCTGCCGCTCGTTCACGTAGAAAGCGAGCAGCCCCCAGACGAAATGCTTCTCCCGGCAGGTCCGCAGCAGGTAGTCCAGAAAATCTGTCACCGGCGTCGCCGGCTCCTTCTCGAACATTTCCGGACCGGCACCGAGTACTTCCGCGAAGCGCCGCATAAGATTGTAGTGTGCGTCGCTCCCGTCGGCGAGATCGGTCTCTTCGGCGATGAGCTGCAGCATCTCGTAGCGACGGACGTCCGCATAGCGCGTATTGGCATGGATGGCGCTGAATCCGCAGTTCTGGCCGTATGTCTGATGGTATTTCTGTACCGCCCAGTCGCGCATCCGGTCACGCGGCACCTTGCCAGCGGTCAGCGCGGAGATGAAGGAGTGCCGCGAGTAGCTCTCCCGGTCGATGATCTCGTCGAGCAGATCGAGTGTGGTTTGGGTGGCTCGGGTGGACACATGGTCTCCTATGACAGGGTGACCGGTAGCTCGGCGTAGCCGCGCATCGCGAAAAGCGGGCTCCTGACCACCTGGGCGCCCAGTGACATTCTCGGAAAACGCTCGACCACTGCTCGGAAAACCGTCTCGCACTCCAGGCGCGCCAGCGCGGAACCAACGCAGAAATGGATGCCGGCGCCGAAGGACAGCGGTTGGTTACGCGGCCGGAAAATGTCGAAACGGCCAGGCTCGGCGAAACGCTCCGGGTCCCGGTTGGCGGCGCCGATCACGCCCATCAGCAGATCCCCCTCGGCGATCCGTGTACCGCCCAGGACCAGCGATCCCATCGCCCGCCGGCCGATGTACTGCACCGGCGAGTCCCAGCGGAGCGCCTCGGTGGTGACGTTGCCGGCGAGGCCGGGGTCGGCGCGCAGGGCAGCCCATTGATCAGGGAACCGCAACAGCGCGTACATACCGTTGCCGATGAGGTTGCTCGTCGTCTCATGGCCCGCGCCGAACAGGAACAGGCTGTTGTTCACCAGCTCCATCGGACTGATCGTTGCCGCTGTCTCCGCGACGGTGATGAATGCCGACAGCAGATCTCCGCCCCGCTCGGTCCGCCTGCGTTCGACGAGCCGGCCGAAATAGTCGAGGAAGAATGCGCTCGCGTCCTCGGCGGCGACCTGCTGCTCGTCAGTGATGATCGGGTCCAATAGTCTGATCAACGCCGATGAGTTCTTCTTGCACTCCTCATGGTCAGCCGCTGGAATGCCCAGGAGCTCACAGATGACCGCGACGGGCAGGTGGCCGGCCAGGCCGTCCATCAGGTCACCGCCGCCGGCCGCGGCGAAACCGTCGAGCAGTTCGTCCACCTTCGTCGCTATATAACCACGCAGGCCTTCCAGCCGGCGTTGGGTGAATTCTTTCGCAAACAGCAGCCGCAGCCTGGTGTGCTCGGGCGGATCCATCCCGAAAATCCAGCCACGGCTTGCGCGGTCAATTGCGGAATCGGGCTCGAAGTGCCCGAAGAAGCGGGTAGCCTCGCCCCGGCCCACCCGTGGTTCACGCAAGATCCTGTCAAGATCGGCATAACGGGTGATCAGCCACTGCCCAAGCACCGCGTGAAAATACGGGGACTGAGTCTCCCGTAACCGGTCATAGTGGCTGTACGGGTTCTCCAGGAATCCCTCGGTGAACGGATTGAACAGCGCGAGGGAGGCCTCCTTGGGGTCATCCTGGTTCATGGGGAGAGTTGTCATCAGGCCTCCTGTGAGGTCAGGTCGGCCGGCCGTAGCGCCCACACTTCGGCCGGCACGCGCAGCGCGTTCGCGGTCTGTGCGACAAGGCGGTAGAAACCCGCGATCGTCAGCAGCTCAAGGATCTCGTCGGTCGTCCACAGCGCGGTGAGCCGGCCCCAGAGGCTCGGGGGGACGCTGGCGTGGTCGTGCAGCTCGTCGGCAAGTTCGATGACGGCACGGGTCGCTTCGTCCGTGTCGGTGAGGTCCGGCGCGGCCACGAGGGTACCGGCGATCCGGACTGGTGACAGACCGGTCCGGCCCTGCGCCACCGCCGCGTGAATGCCCCACTCCGACCAACAGCCCGCCCGCGCGCAGACGCGCAGGACGAGCGTCTCCCGCACCGCGGGGTCATGCTCGATCAGCCGCAGCATCTCGTCCATTGCGGGTGCGAGCGCACCCGCGACCGTGGGATGGGCCGCATACGCGCGAACGAGCGCGAGCGGCGGGCGCGGACCGTCCGGCGGCTGCCCGATACGGGTGAGCAGGGCCTCGGCCTCAGCCGTGTAGGGCGGGCCGATGAGCGGGATCCGTGGTGTATCCGCCGGTAGCGATCCATCGGGCCGGGCCGCCGCGGGAGCCGGCGGCGCGCCGTCGATGCCGGGCACGGGGCCCGGCCGCCCGCTCCGGGTACTCACGAAGCGGCTCTCCCGGCCGCGCCGCGCCGGACCGGCAGGCTGTTCAGACCGCGAAGGAACATGTTGACACCCCAGTCCGGCTCGGTTGTGGCCAGTTCGAGATTTGGCAGCCGCCGGGCCAGTTCACGGAAGGCGACATCGCCCTCCAGGCGCGCCAGCGACGCGCCGAGACAGAAGTGGATCCCCGATCCGAACGCCAGGTGCGAACGGCCGTCGGTCCGGTCCGGGTCGAAGGCTGCCGGCTCGGCGACCACCGCCGGGTCCGCGTTCGCCGCCTGCGGCAGCACCACGACAAGCTGCCCGCCACGCACGTCGGTGCCGTGCAGGTGGATGTCCTCGCGCGCGAACCGCGATGTGGTCCGCAACGGGCCCTCGTAACGCAGCACCTCCTCAACGATCCCGGGGGCGACGGCGGGGCACGCGACGAGCCGCTCGTAGCGCTCACGCCGCCGTAGCAGCGTGAACAGGCCGTTACCAAGCAGGTTCATCGTTGTCTCGTGGCCCGCCCACACCAGCAGGGTCAGGTTGGCGGTCAGCTCTTCCCGGGTGATCGCATGCTCCTCCTCGCATGCGCGGATCAAGCTGGTGAGCAGGTCGTCGCCGGACCGGTCGCTGCGCGCGACACGGTCGGCGAAGTACTCCCGGAACCTCTTCACCGCGTCCTCACTCCGGCGCAGCGACTCGCTGTCGACCGTCACGTCGAAGATCCGGGCAAGGTCCGCCGACCACGACCTGAATACCTCCCGGTCCTGCGGCGGGATGCCGAGAACCTCACAGATGACAATCGCGGGCAGCGGGAAGGCAAACCGGCGCATGAAATCAAACTCGGGTTCACCGGCGGCGACGATCTCGTCGAGAAGATCCCTGACAACACGTTCGACCCGCGGGCGCATCACCTCCACCCGGCGCGGCAGGAAGGTACGCCCAAAGGCGCCGCGGACCCTCGTGTGATCCGGCCCGTCGAGTTGCGACATCCACAGCCGGATGACGGCGAAAGCGCTGTTCTCACCACCCCGATCGGCGGCGATCTGATCCCAGTAGCCAGCTTTACCGAATCTCGGGTCGCGCAGCACGTCGTTTGCTGCCGCGTGCGACGTGACGATCCAGCAGCCGGGTGCCGGCAGCTCTGACCAGATCAGTGGCGACGCGGAGCGCAGCATGTCGTAGGCGGGTCGTGGGTTGTCCAGATAGGTGGGCAGGAAGATCTCAAATGGCGATATCAGGCGGTCTGGCCCAGCCGCGGGGAGAGCCACGCCAACCAGACTGTCGTTTTCGGTTGGCGCCTTGTCGGCACACACGTTCGGTTCACCTCTCGAAAAACTGGCCGCGCCAGAGAATGCAGTCAGGCGTGCCTAAACCGCTCCCAGCGCATACATCTGAATCCGATCCCGAAGATGACGGTTATAAAAACCGCAAGAATCCCCGTGTCAAGCAGCAGTTTTTCCATCGATGCGCTGCGGGTCATGGTGTCCTTCAACATCTGCATCGCCCAGTACTGCGGGAAGACCGGGGCGATCGTCTGTGCCCATCCCGGCAGCGCGACGGACGGAACCATTGCGCCGCCGACCGCGCCGCCGAGCAGCACCAGAAGATTATTGAACTGCGGGACCTGAAGATCATTCGATGCGATCGCCGCGACGGCCGCACCGACCGCTCCGAGGCACAGCCCGATAAGAACGTTCGCGACGATGAACATACCAGGATTGTTGATGGGAACGCCGAGAATCAGCGACCCCAGGCCGATCAGCAGCAGGCCCTGCGCCATGGCCATGAGCGCGATCGGCAGCAGCTTGCCCACCAGCAGCGAGAACCTTCCGATCGGGAGCGAGAGGAGCCGGTTCCAGGTGCCCCAGTTCCGTTCCCGGTGCAACGCCTGGGCGGCATGCGCCGCGCCGAAGAAGGCATGGAACATGACGAAGCCGGGAAGGGTCTGCGCATACGGGCTGGAATTCGACAGGTAGGACGCGCCACTGGGCGTTATGACAGCCGGCGGCTGGCTGTCGAGCGCCGCGAGGAACGGGGACAGCACGATCGGCGTGGCCGGGTCCGCGATCACCGTCCGATGGCCCGCGCCGTCGGTGACGAGCGCGACGGCGATATCGCCGTTCGCCACCTCCTGGCGGGCCTCGTCCGCACTGACCAGACGTTGTGGCGCACCCAGCCGATGGGCCAGGGCGGGGTCCACCGGCCCGGCGCTCACGTACGCGGGTGGATGGCTGCTGCCGAACGCGCCGCCCACCGCGCCGCCGAGGAAGGCGATCAGGACAACCGGAACGGCGAACATCATGATGAGCAGCAACGGATCACGCCGGTTGATGAGCAGTTCCTTGCGGAACACCGCGTCGAATGCCGTCAGCTTCCTGATGGCGCTGCTGGACCGTTCAGCGGCCATCGAGCTCAATCCCGAACCTCCCGCCCGGTGATGTTGAGAAAGACACTCTCAAGATTTGGTTCCAGGCTTTCAATGTCCACGACACGCGATGCGGTGAAGGCCGCGGCGGAAAGAATCCGCCCCACCGCGTGCGCACGGTCCGCGCTGGTGGTGACCCGCACCCGCTCGACGCCGGCCATGCGCGGCGCCGCTGTCACGGTTGTGTCGGGCTCCAGCCGCAGGACCGCGCACAACGGCGCGGCATCACCGTCAACCGTCACGAAAATAGTTCGCCGCGCGTAGGAGCGCAGGAGGTCCGGAACGTTCTCGTGGGCAAGAACCGAGCCCTTGTGCAGAACATATAAATCATCCGCGTACGACTCGATCTCCGCCAGGAGATGCGTGCTGTAGAGGACGGCCTTCCCGCTCTCCACCTGGGCGCGCACCAGGTCGAGAAGCAACGCGCGGGCCTGCGGGTCGACACCGGCGGTCGGTTCGTCCAGGAGCAGCACCGTGGGGTCCCCGATAAGCGCCGCGGCAAATCCGAGACGTCGCCGCATACCACCCGAGAAAGTGCTCGCCCGCTCATCCGCCCGGTCGTGCAGATGCACACCTGCCAAGGCCTCGTCCACAGCCGGCCCGATTCCGCGGCGCGGCAGCCCCTGCGCTCGGGCCACAAAACGCAGGTTCTCCCGGGCGGTCAGCATGGGGTATACGTTGTCCTGCTGCGGAAGATAACCCACCGACAGCCCCGGCGCTTTCGCAACGTCCCCCGACGTGCTCTCCAGAACTCCCGCCGCGATCGCCATGAGCGTGGTTTTTCCCGCGCCGTTGGGACCGAGGAGACCGGTCATACGCCCGCTGACGACCGCTACGTCGACGCCAGCCAGGGCCGATATCTCGCCGTACCTCTTTGTAACGTTATGTAATATGAGCGAAGCCGGCTGGGTAATGCTCTCGTCAGCGCGCCGGACACCGACGATGTCAGAGATCATTGCTTCGAAACCTCCACGTGATACGAGGCGGCGGCTCAACCGCGGCGTTGGTTGATTGGAGCACGAAGCACAACAGGCCGGCAACTACTCGCGTAAACATGCATGTCAGCGATGGGTCGGCCCTTCTGAACGGACGTCGAGCCGTCCTGGGGGACGGAGATTTCGCCGCAAAAAAATGATCATTTATCCTGGACGCCGCATCGTGTACACCTGCCTGGCGCCTGGTTTGAACACGAAAAATGCCCGCCGACCTGGGAGGATGGGAGTTCTCGCCGCTTCCGTCCGCCAACTCGGCAGGAACGCTTCGCAAGCACGATTATTGCCGGCGGTGCCGCATACTTGGACGTATGCATGGTTTGACAATCCCGCTGGCCCGCCCTGACGGACCTGGCTGGTAGCCAGGGCAGGCGCGATGACGGACACGACGTTGTCATACACCCCGAACGCGTTTGACGCCGCTCGGTTTGGTGCTTCTTCGGCCGTGGACGTCGCGCCGGCACCGAATTGCTCCGCTCCGCTGAGGCCAGTTAAGAGCGCCCGAGGATAGGACTGTCCGGCTCGCGGCGGAGCGGAGCCCACCACCGGCTCGGCTCAAAGATCGAGACAGCACGCCACCCGGTGGCCGGCGGAAGCCGCCGGTAAGCGACGATCCTGGCGTGACCGCGGCTCGGGCTCTCGCGCTGTTCGCCGTCGCCGGCCTCGCCGAGATCGGCGGCGGCTACCTGGTGTGGCGATGGCTCCGGGAGGGCGCGTCCATCATCACCGGTGTCGTCGGCGCCCTTGTCCTTGTCGTCTACGGTGTCATCCCGACCTTGCAGCACAGCGCGAACTTCGGCCGGATCTATGCCGCCTACGGCGGAGTGTTCGTCGTCGCGTCGCTGCTCTGGGGCTGGGGCGTCGACGGCCTGCGCCCGGACCGCTACGACTGGATCGGCGCGGCCGTCGTCCTCGCGGGCGTCACAGTGATCTATTTCGCGCCACGTCCCTGAGAGCGCCCGACCGGCCACGGCATCCACATCCAGGTACACCCGAACCTCGACGATCAGCGACCGAGCCCCAGCCCCGGCTCTGGCCGAAAGAGCCGAAGAGCCGAAGAGCCGATACGCACCGTCATCGCGGCATTGCCGGCCCGCCGTCCGCCGGCTCGCCATCCACCGGCCCGGCCGGTTGCCACCTCTCATGATGGATCGCCTGCCGCAGGACGCGGCGGTATGCCCAGTTGTGCCGTTCCAGGTCGGGGACAACCTCGTGATGTGTCACCGGCCCCAGGCACAGCCACGCGACCGGCCGGATACCGGCAGGGATACCGAGCAGCCCGCGCACGACCTGTTCACGGTAGAACGACACCCAGCCGACGCCGAGGCCTTCGGCTGTCGCGGCCAGCCACAGATTCTCGATCGCCAGGCACACCGAGTACAGCCCGGTGTCCGCGATGGCGTGGCGCCCCAGGACCGCCGGCGCGCCACGCCGCGGGTCATAGGTCACCACGACGGACAGCGTGGACTCCAACACTCCATCGATCTTGATCGGGGTGAAGCGGGCAGCCTGGTCCGCGGTCAGGGTTGCGGCGAAAATCGCCCGCTCCGCCTCAACGTGATCATGAAATGCCCGCCGGGTCCGGATGCTCTCGATCACGATGAAGTCCCATGGCTGGCTCAGGCCGACGCTGGGTGCGGCATGCGCCGCCGCAAGCACCCGCTCCAGGACGCCCGGCGGCATCGGCGCCCCGGTGAACTGGGCACGTACATCCCGACGCCGACTGATCACGTCGTAGAGATCTACCAGCATGGCAGGACTCCCACCGACCGACCACCCGACCGGCGGGTGGCACACACGCGAGACCGGTCTTCAGACTCTCGGATCAACCTCTACCGCCCGGCCTTCCCCGCGCATGGGGTCCAGCGACGGCGCCCGCACGCGTGGACGGCGGCTCCTCGACGACCGCGGCGGACCCGCACCGGCTTCCCGATCCTCCCCGATTCCCCAGGACACCTCGCGAACGATGCCGTCTCGATCATATCCGCCACCCAAAAAACTGATCATGCTCCTCAACGGAAAAAGTAATCTTCATCAACGTGGCCAGAACAATCACGATGACCTTCCAGGCCCCCTCGGCAGCCTTCTTCTCGCCCTCCGCTGTCCTCCGTCGCCGCCGCGCCGCCGCGCGCACAGATCGTCCCGGTGCGCATCGGTAACTTGTATTGACAACGATTGTCACATCCATGAGGCTGGCATGTGTCCTGATCGCCTCTGCCCAGGAGGTCCCGTGTCTCTGACCGTCTCCCCGGAACTGCTTGCGCAGGCTGAACACGGCAGCGTTGACGACGATGCCTTCCTCGCCTGCGTCCGCGCGTCCCTGCCGTACGCCTACGGCCTGGTCGAACGGCTCGCTGGCGAGCTGCCGACCACGGACCGTGACTTTGCCGACAACCAGGTGCCACCGGCGGATGACGCCGAGCAGGGGCAGCTGCTGCGGGCGCTGGCAAGCACCGCGATCCGCGGCGCGCTGGAACGCCACTTCGGGGTGGCCCTGGCATTCCAGAACTGCCATCGGCTGGCCGCCTTCCGCCCACCGGCGGTGACCGGCGAGCAGTACCGACGGTTCATCTCGGCGGAAAGCCAGGTCCTCAACCAGCAGCCGGGATTCGTCAACTGCTGATCGATGCCGCCCGAGGACAGGACTGTCCGGCTCACGGCTCCCCGCGTCCCGCCCGGCCA
>NZ_CAKJTM010000027.1:52425-56501 GCF_917627345.1 Protofrankia sp. CiP3
GCTCACTGATCGAACGCCCTGTCCTCGGGCGCTCTAACGGTCGAGAAGCGGCGAGAGCGCGTTGAGCCCATGACGATTCGGCCCGCGGCTGTCCTGGCTCCCGCCCTCGCCGCGTCCTTCGCCGCGTCCTCGGCGAGCGTCTTCGCGGTCCGGCGCTCGCCGCCATGCCTGCGCTCCCGCCAGCGGCATCAGCAAACCAAACTGACGATCATCTACCACTGTTATCTTCCGGACGTGCCAGCAGCCGAGCCCGATGAGGACACAATCACAGCGTGGGCGCTGGCGGCCGGTGCCGGCGACCCCGCGGCGCAGGTCGCGTTCATCCGGGCGACCCAGCGGCAGACCTACCGGTTCCTGCTCCATCTCACCAACGCGAACGACGCCGAGGACCTCTGCCAGGAGACGTACCTGCGGGCCGTGCGTGCCCTGCCCGCCTTCGCCGGGCGTTCGTCGGCCAGGACGTGGCTGCTGGCGATCGCCCGCCGGGTGGTGGTCGATCACATCCGCGCCGCCGTCCGCCGTCCGCGCGTGGCGGCCAGCGCATACGCGGCCGAGGCCGAGGCATACAGCGTCGGGGCGTCGTCGCTCGAGGACGCGGTCGTCGTCCGCCAGCTGCTGCGTGGCCTGCCGCTGGAACGGCGTGAGGCGTTTGTCGCCACCCAGCTGCTCGGGCTCAGCTACGCGGAAGCCGCGCAGGTGTGTGGCTGTCCCGTCGGTACGATCCGTTCCCGGGTCGCTCGTGCGCGGGTCGACCTGGTGGCCGCCTTTCATGATCGAAATGATCCGCCCCGATGGCTGGAAGCGACCAGCTGACCGGGGAACTATTCACCGTCCCGCCGACGACTGACACAGCATCGGGCGCAGGAGCGGGGGTGGGCCATGGCTGGCAGGCGCTGGTGGGCCGCGGTGGGAGTCGCGACCACGGCAATGGCCTCGTCGATGCTGTCGCTGTACGCGGTGAGCGCGCTCGCGCCCTCCCTGGTCGACGATCTCGGCCTGTCCCGGACGAGGGTCGGTGAGCTGGTCACCGCGACGTTCGCGGTGGCGGCCGTGCTGTCCCTGGTCGCCGGCCATCTCGTGGACGTCACCGGGGCACGCCGTGGCTTGGCCGTCCTGAGCGCGGCGGTCACGGCCGCGCTGGCCGGTGCGTCGTTCGCCGGCTCCTACGCCGCTCTCCTCGCCGTCCTGGCGCTCGCCGGCATCGGGCAGGCGCTGGCGAATCCCGCCACGAACGTGCTGCTGGCACGAACGGTTCCGCCGGCGCGGCGGGCGCTGGCCATCGGGCTCAAACAGTCGGGCGTCCAGCTGTCGGCGTTCGCCGCCGGGCTGGCGCTGCCGGCCGTGGCGCACACGATCGGCTGGCGGGCCGCGTTACGGTGTGCCGCGATCGTCCCGATCATCCTGCTGGTGCTGGTCTGGCGGACGGTCGACGCGGACAGCCGCTCGGTGTCCGGGCAGCAGGCGGCGGGCCGCGCGCGCCCAGCGGGCACCGCGCGCGGCTCCTGGTGGCGCTGGTCGCGGCCGTCGACGTGGCTGGCCTGGCTGATGGCCTACTCGGCGCTGCTCGGCACCGCCCTGGCGGCCGTCAACACCTACCTGCCGCTGTACGCGTCCCAGCGGCTCGGCCTGGGTGGCTGGGCGGCCGGGGCAGCCCTCGCCGCTTTCGGGCTGTCCGGGCTGTTCGGGCGGATCACCTGGACGAGATGGGCGGACCGGATGCCGGAGGCGACCATGCTTCTTGGTTCCCTGTCCGCGGCGGCGGCCGGGTCCGCGCTGCTCGTGTGGCTGGCCGCACCCGTCTGGCCAGCCCTGGTCTGGCTGGGCGCGGCCGGTATCGGGGGAACGGCCACCGGCGCCAACGCCGTGTCAATGCTGGCCGTGGTGCGCCGCGGCGGGGCGACCGGCCACGCGTCCGGGCTGGTCTCGCTCGGCTTCTTCAGCGGTTTCGTGCTGGGGCCGACGGTGTTCGGCCTGCTCGCGGACTCGTTCGGTTACGGCTGGGCCTGGCTGTGGGTGATGCTGGTGTTCGCCGCGTCCGCCGTCACGGGGTCGTTCATCACCGGGAAGGCCGAACTCCGGCCCGCGGCCGTGTCGTGACCGGGCCCGGCCGCGCGTCCGCAGCGCGTCCACGGGGACAGCGCGCCCACGGAGATCGTGCGCCCGCGGACAGGCCGCGCCAGCCCGCGGGCCGCATGTCCAGTGACTTTCATGTCCAGTGATTTTCATGCCGCGGGAACTCAGTGCGCACGGGAGCCGACTACTGACATGTGACCAAGCCTGACGGCAGCGGAGGCGGCGGATGCGCTGGGGAGCGCCGGTGTGATGCCCAGTAGCGACGGTGCGGCGCGGGACCGGCGATCCGTCCCGGCTCCGCTGGCGGGCATGACGGTGCGTGGCAAGCCCGCCGACCCCGCCGAACGGCTCGTCGTACGGCACCTGTGCCAGTTGGGAGCGATCGTCGAGCCGGCCGGGCGATCGACGGGCGCCGGACCGATAACGATCACATGTCCACAGCTGCCCGCGATCCGTTGCGCCCTCGACTGGACGGACACCACCGGCACCCGCCTGGACGAGGGAACCGCCCAGGCCGCGTACGGCCTGATGGCCGTGCACGGCCGCGCCCACGGCGGGCCTCGGCGGCTCCGGCTCGACTACGTGAGCGCGGCGGCCGGTGTGCTCGCCGTCCAGGGGGTGCTCGCCGCGGTGCTCGCCGGGCTGCGGGGCATGCCGGTCGAGGCCGTGGAGGTGTCCGTGGCGGGCGCGGCGCTGCTGACGGTCTCGCAGTATCTGGCGGCCGGCAGCGTCGTCGAGCCCGATGACTCCGAACCCGATGAGGCCGAATTCGATGGCACCGAATTCGATGGCGCCGGGCCCGGCCCGGCCGCGGGGGTGCCGCCGCCTTTCGTCTCGGCCGACGGAGTCTGGTTCGAGATCGAGGCGCTGGACCCGGAACCGTGGCGTTGCCTGTGGTCGGCGTTGGGCGTGGGCCCGCGGCCTGTCGCGCGCGGCTGGCGCGCGTTCGTCCTGCGGTACGCCAACGCCAGTGCCCCGCTGCCAGCCGATCTGCACGCCGCGACCCGGGTACGCGGCTACGCCCAGCTCCGGAGCGCGGCCGCGGCGGCGGGGCTGGCTATCCTGCCGCTGCGTGGCCACGCCCAGCGGGTGGCGGACTTCGCCCCGTCCGGTCAGGTCGGCCCGCCGTGGGCCATCCGCGCGTTCGGGGTGCCCCCCGAGGCGGGCCAGGCACCACCGGGCCTCCCGGAGCTGTCGGCCGCGGCGGCCCTGCCGCTGGCCGGGCTCACCGTCGTCGAGGCCGGCCGGCGTGTCCAGGGACCGCTGGCCGGGCACCTCCTCGGCCAGCTCGGCGCTGAGGTGATCCGGATAGAGCCCGTCGGGGGTGACCCGCTGCGCGGGATGGCGCCGACGGTCGGCGGCTGCTCGGCCCGGTTCCTGGCGCTCAACCGGCACAAGCGTGTCGTCGAGGTCGACCTGCGCTCATCCGGCGGCTGGGCGGCCGTGCGCGACGCCGTGGCCGGTGCCGACGTGTTCCTGCACAACTGGGCCCCGGGCAGGGCCGCCGGCTTCGGGCTGGACTCGGCCGACTTCGCCGGGATCCATCCCGGCCTGGTCTACGCCTACGCCTCCGGATGGGGGGATGTGCCGGTCGACGGCTCGCCGCCCGGTACGGACTTCCTGGTCCAGGCGTACGCCGGCTTCGGTGAGCAGCTGCGCGCCCCGGGCGAGCCGCCCGCCGGCTCCCTGATGACCCTGCTCGATGTCTTCGGCGGCCTCATCAGCGCGCAGGGGGTGCTGGCCGGGCTGGTGGCCCGGGTCCGCGGCGGCCGGGGGCAGCGGGTCGACAGCGATCTGCTGGCAGCGGCCGGCGTACTCCAGGCACCGCTGATCGAGTCCGGTGGGACGCCCGGCCGGCTGCCGGGGGCGGCGGCCGGGCAGCTGCTGGTCGAGCCGCTGCTGGTCGAGCCGCTGCCGGTGGCCGACGGGCACGTGATGCTCGCCGCCGGCTCATCCGCCGACGTCCTCAGCCGGGCCACCGCGGCCGTCGGCCAGCGGGCGGC
>NZ_CAKJTM010000028.1:0-7254 GCF_917627345.1 Protofrankia sp. CiP3
CCATGCTGGCCGGAGAGATCCATTACGTGTGTGCCGTCCCCACGCCCGTGGGGGTGATCCGCGTTGCCATGTCACCCTCGCCGTCGTAGTCAAGCCGTCCCCACGCCCGTGGGGGTGATCCGGAGGAGACATGAGCAGTGACCCGTATGGCCATGCCGTCCCCACGCCCGTGGGGGTGATCCGCCGACGCGGAGCTTGCGCTGCAGCATGCTGGTGCCGTCCCCACGCCCGTGGGGGTGATCCGTGCGAGGGAGTGGGATCTCACCCGGCGCTTCTGCCGTCCCCACGCCCGTGGGGGTGATCCGGCGGCGGACAGCAGTTCGGAACAGGAGGCTATCACTCGCTGACCGTGAATTTACGCGGTCCGGTGACCGCGGATGCGGTCGAGCGCGTCGAGGGCAGTCTCATCAGCGGTGGGCAGCGTGTGCAGGTAGCGCTGCGTGCAATATTAGTCCGAGAGTGTGGCGTGTCAGGGTGTGGAGCAGCGACCACACCGTGACCATCCAGCCTGCCCGACACGGGCCCTGTCCGGCGAGCAGACACGCGGGTCACCGCTCGAACCGGGGTTCCTGGAGCCCCACAAGACCCCGAGGCCATCGGCACCAACCTCACACAGCGCCGACTACACACAGCCCCCACCCACCCCCCTCCTCCTGTGGTGCTGCATACCTCCGTACCCCCTCCCTTCTGTGGTGCTGTAGCTATGAAAACCCCCTCCCCTTTGTGGTACCGGTAGGTAGTCTCGGCCCTGTGCGAGATGACGAACTGCGCCGCATCCTCGCCACCAAATCCGTCCTCGGCCTCGGCCATCCAGGCAAGGCTGTTCCCGCGCCCATGGTCGCCAGCCTCCTCGGCTGAGGCCTCCCGCACGCGCTTCTTCGGCACCCTCGACGAGTTGGTGGCCACCACACGACTTGGACCGTCCCGGCCGGCAGCAGGCACCCGCGGGTGCCGCGGGCCGGGGAGCGCGCCTGCCGGGATCAAGAACTCGACGGCACGCGGTGGCGGACGGGACGTCGGCCCGCGACGCGTCCTGAGGCTGTGTCACCGACGTGTCATCGATGTGTCACGCCGGCTGCCGGTCTTCCGGACCCCAGGACGCCGGCCGGAGCAACCCCGCCGGCAGCCGGGTCCGCTCGTCGCCCAGGGCTGCATTGACCTGGCTTTGGGTCAGGCCCTGGGCGCCGGTGAGGGTGGCTCCAGCGAGCTCGACGCGGGTGAGGTCCGCTCGGCCTAACTGCGCGCCGGTGAGGTCTGCCCCGTTCAGTCGGGCGCCGGTGAGCCGCGCCCCGAAGAGCAGGGCGCGGGTGAGGATCGCATCGGCGAGCAGCGCGCCGGCCAGGTTCGCGTCGATCAAGATCGCATCCGTGAGGTTCGCCCGGCGAAGGTCGGCGCCGGCCAGGTTCGCGTCGTCCAGCTGGGTGCCGCTGAGATCTGCCCCGGCCAGCCGGGCGCGGTTCAGGTCGGCCTCAGTGAGGACGAGATGGGTGAGCCTGACCGGTTCGGCAAGCCCGGCGAGACGGGCGAGGGCGGCACCGGTGAGGTCGGCTGGGTGCGCGAGGCGGACCAGGACCTGGACGGCGGCGCGAACGTCAGCGGTCGGTGGCACAGCTGGGCCGTCAGGCGCGGCCAGCGTCGGCGGGGCCTGGGCCGCGGCAGGTACCGCCGTGCGGGTGGCCGCCGCTCCCGTGCCCCTGTCTGCGCCGGCGGTGCGGACGAAGGCGGAGAGAACCTCGACGACGGCACGTTGGTCGGCGGGGCTGTCATGGACGATGCGTTCGAGCGCGTAGATGCCGCCGAGACGGATCGTCACATTGCCCGAACCGAGTTGCTCGATCGCGTTCGTATACAGCTCACGGACGTGGGTGTTCTCGTTCGCCCGGCGGATCTCCGCGTTCGCCTGGCGGGTCTCGTCCAGCGCCACCAGCCCGCCGGTGACGGCGACCAGGGCAGCGGCGACCGTCAGCAACCCACTCTGCAAGACCGCCCGTGCATCGGTGTCGCCCGCGTCCGGATACATCCGAGCCGGCAGGTGCCAGATCCCCACCACCGCCAGCACCGCCCCGGCCGCGGCGGTGGTGGCGACCACCCACATCCATCGTCGACCATCTCGTCGACCCGCGCTCCCGGCTTCAGACACGGCCAAGGCCCCCGTTCCCTCGATGCGACGGTTAGGGCGTGTCTGATGGATCTTCGATCGTTTCGCCCCCCACCCGAACGCTTCGCGTTCGTGCGGGACCCTGCTCTCGATGCCCAGAGGGCATCCTGCCACGTTGTCGTCGGCCCGGATAGAACACCGCTATCCGGGCCTCCTCCGCCTTGCAGGCCACTTCCTGGATTATCGCCCACATCGACCAACATCCATCAGACACGCCCTGGACAAGTCTCGGTGACCGGCGGATCTCATGGGACCGATCCGGAGAAGGTGGATGTGAAGCGTGACGCTGAACCGTGGTTGAACGGCTCTTGAGTGGATCTCACCCGTACCGGGGCGGCTGTCAACCGCAGCCGCCCCGGTACGGGAGGTCGCCGACGGCGGTGGTGCGCCGCCAGGCTCGGGGGTGGCGTCCTTGCAGGCCAGCGGCCTTCATCAGGCGCCAGACGCGCTTGTGGGCGAATCGAAACGAGGTTCATGTATCGATTGCTTTGATGCCTTGTTTCTCATCGCCCCTTCGAGGGATTCTTTCCTTCGCTCTTCTTGATCGAGTTTGTTACCTGTGTGATCTTCCTGCTGTGCCTGGTGTGCCGGCCGTCCGTCAGAAGGAGTCGGAGGTGTGGTGCAGAATGCGTCCGGAGGCCGGCCGGTGCGCATCGAGTCGACTTGCTTGGCCTGTTCGACGAGACGTACTCATACGGGGAAGGTAGATCATGCGGTTACGGGTGTCTGTCAGAACAACGGCGCGGGAGCTTGAGTGGAAGAACGTTCAGCTCCCCGGCCGTGGACTGTGTTACTCGCTGTTGCGAAATGTAGAACCGAAAGTAGCGGAGAATCTGCATGGGCAAGGGTGGGGCGTTCACCGAATGGCGCCGTTCGGGTTCGGCTCACCGGTATTTCCGCAGGCCAGACGGGTCAAGGGCCGTTACGCGGTAGGCGGGCGGGGCTATCTCGAACTCGGTAGCCCCCTGTTCGCGGTCGTGGAGGCATGGGCGAAGATCCTCACCAAGACGCCGCTAATCGACTGGGGTGGGGCTGCCCTACATGTCGAGAGTGTCGACCTGGTCGACCCGCCGGCCTTCGGTGATGGTATTGGCGTCCTGCGGACGGTTACGCCGGTGGTGATGAAGGGCTCCGGCCGTGGTCCGGACGGGCTACGGACGACCCGCCAGGCGTTCCTATTGCCGTGGGAGCCGGAGTTCCCCGGATACCTCGCGCAGAGCCTGCAGCGCAAGGCGGAGACGATTGGCGTCGACCCCGACGTAACCCTTGAACAAATCATCTGGATGGGAGCGAAACGCAGCTTCGATGTCGGCGACGGGAAGAAGATCGGAGCGCCGGTCGAAGTCCGGTTGCGTGGGGCTCCCGAAACGCTGGGCATGTTGTGGTCATGGGGCTTGGGCCAGGCTAATTCCGCCGGTTTCGGGTGGATAGCGTCGTGACTTCGCCGGCCGCCGTGGATGCGATCGAGGACCAGGAGCGGATCGTGCTCACCGCACACCCGCTGCAACGGGTTGGTGCGTACGCGTTCACCGCGATTGCCGGCTGCTCCGAACCGGGCCAGGTGACGGCCAAGCTGTTCGACGACGTTGTGCGTCGGATGGCCGACGACGCGGTCCGTGCGGCTCTGCTGCCGTCCACCACGGCGGAGGGAGCTTTCTGGCTCAAGGCGAGCGGCTCCTTCTTCCCGAACTCCAAGATGAACCACCCGTCGCGGGCGCGGCGCAGCAGACAGGAAAATATCGATCTGGTTCTTGCCTGGCGGACCATCCCCAACCAAAACTGTTGGCCCGGCCGAGGCTGTGTCCTGTGTGGTCGGGACGCGGTCGGTTACTTCGCCAAAGTGGATGTGCCGCTGGCCGAAAGCGAGCAGACCCGTAACAGCACGCCCCGCGGGCACGCTGGCCTGGCCCTGTGCTGGCCATGCGTGTGCTGCTTCCATGCGCTGCCTTATGGCTGCCGGTTGACCGGTGGGCAGAGCTCCGCTGTGCACAGCTGGGATGACCGGTTTCTCGGGAAGGTGACCACACGTCAGGTCCAGACGAACCACCGGCACATCACCCTGGGGAACCCGGTCGACAAGGGCGGCGGGTATGCGGCGGAGGTCGAGGCCCTCGAGCGTCTGTGCGGTTATGAGGACGACGTGTACGAGGGCATCGAGCTCCTCGTCTTCACGAACTACAACGTGCCCAGCCCGAGCCCGCTACAGATCTACGCATTGGAGCAGCCGCTTGCGGAATGGCTGGGCAGGGTCAAGGGCGGCGGCACCTGCCAGCGTGACACCGTGTTCGCCACCGGCACGCTGGTCGCCGTCGTCCCCCAGCAGCGCATGACCAAGGACTTCGGGACGATGAGCCGCGGGTTCAACGCCGGGGAGAATCCGGTGATCCACGAACATGAGCTCTACAGCGCGGAACTGGCCGGTGATGTTCTGTTGGATTTGCCCCGCATCGGTACCTTCGAGACGGACGGGTCGGGGCTGCGGATTGCGCTCACCGCGGACGCGGCGAAGGAAGCGGCCTCGGCCGGCGCGAAACAGATCTCCTTTCGCGGCTTCAGCGCGCTGCGGCTTTCCCTCGTGGAACGCCGCCGCCGCGCGGCAGTCCTGCTGCGCACGCTCACCGCCGTGCAAGGCGGCGCAAAGCGGTCGCTGCATTACGGGGACTGCACGCCGGCACTGATGCTGCTTGGCGCGGTCCGCGGCGGTGTCAACCCGTTCACCCGCATCCTGGCTGTCCGGGACGGCCGTACGTCGTTCGCGAGCCGGATTCTTCGGGAGGAGATCTCAGTCTGGCGCGGCGAGCTGGACGGGCCGGTGTATCTCGGCTGGTCCCCGGGGTTTCTCGGCACGCAGCGCGAGACCGCGCTCGAGGAGCTTGCTGAGGAGATCGCCGCTCGCGCGATTCTTCTCGATCATCCTCGGGTGTTGTTCGGCCGGCTCGCGGACGAGATCGAAAACGGTGCACACGACGGCTGGTTCGAGGATCCGAAAGCATGACCGCGCAGTCTGTCCCGGCCGATGCGAGAACCGGCCGGGACAGTACAGTCATGGCTCTGGAAGTGTCGGTGACAGCTCGGGTGGCGTCGTTTCGGAACCCGCTCTACGCCACGGCGCAGATGTGTCTTCCGTGCCCGCAGCCGTCCACCGTCGGTGGTCTGCTCGCCGCGGCCGCCGGTGGATGGGACACCGTCGATCCGTCGATGCGTTTCGCCATGGCGTTCACCGCCGCGGGTGACGGGACCGACCTGGAGACCTACCATCCGTTGGACGCTCGCGGCAGGGCAACCGACCCGATTCCCCGGGAGCGTGAGTTCCTCAGCGACGTCAGGCTGACGGTGTGGATTCTCGATGATGTCGAGCGGTGGCTGTCGCGGCTGCGGCGTCCGGTGTGGCCGCTGCGCCTGGGCCGCAGTCAGGATCAGATCGGAATCCAGACAGCGGTGACGCAGCTGCGAACCGTGGGTGGATGGCAACGAGCGGCGATTGTGCCGGCGGCCATGAGCACGTTCGGTTCGCTGCTGCAGCTCCCGACCGCGATCGGTCGTGACCGGGCCCATACCAGATGGGGGCGATACCGTTTCCGGTCATCCCGAGCGGACCGGGCCATGCTGGCCGGCCCGATGTTCCCTGAGGGGCTGTCGACGACCGCCGGCCAGGCCGTCGTGCTCCTGCCGCCGACCCACCCGCGGCATGCCGAGACACCGGAGACCGCGTGACCGCCGACCCGCTGCACACGCTGCTGGCCAAGAGCAACCGATCCGGCCGCGGCGGTCAGGGAGAACTGCTTACTGAGCATTCGGCGGCTACTTTGCGTGCTTCGCGCGAGATCGCACAGCGGGTCGGTTGGCTGCGCGGGCTGCCGGCACACCTCGAACGGACCTTCTGGGACACCGCTGCCGCAGCCGCTCTCACCCACGATGCCGGGAAAGTCGCCAGCGGATTCCAGGAAATGATCAAGGGGCGTTCACGCGGCTGGGGCCAGCGTCACGAGGTCGTCTCACTGGGGTTCTTACCGTTGCTCTTCGGCACCCGGCCCGACCTCGCCTGGGTGGCACTCGGTGTCGCCACCCATCACCGGGCGCTACGGAACGACTCTGGAAGGGGAAAGGAATCCCTGCGGCGGCTCTACCGCGACTGCCGGCCATCGGCGGATGAGCTCGCCAGGGAGATCGGCAGCGTCGACCGAGACCGGGCCTTGGCGCTGGTGGGCTGGTTGGCCACTCATGCCCGCGAGCACGGCGTCGCCACGGCCGACCCCGTGGCGACCGGGACGCCAGACGGAATGATCCCGGCCGACGAAGCGGTGATCCTCACAGCTGCGCACCGGTTGCTGTTCGACCTGCTCGACCAGTGGGACGAACCGGTCGATCATGTCCTGGGCCTGGCTGCCGTCCTGTTGCAGGGAGCGGTGACCATGGCCGACCACCTGTCGAGCGGGCACGGCTGCCTGCATACCCGGCAGCCGCTGGACGCGACATACTCCGAGCGGCTTGCCGCCCGGCTGACCGGGGCCGGGCAGCTGCTCCATCGGCATCAGACGGAAGCGGCGCAGGTCGACGGCCATTTGATTATGAGGGCGTGGACGGGCAGCGGGAAGACCGAAGCCGGGTTGCTGTGGGCATCCCGGCAGACCACGGCGATCAGCGGAATGTGCGGCGGGGTACCACGGGTCTTCTACACGCTGCCCTACCTGGCCTCGATCAACGCGATGACGGCACGCCTGGCGGCCAGGGACGTCGGGGACGAGGCCCTGATCGGGGTCAGCCACTCGCGGGCCGCGTCCTACTACCTGTCCCGATCGTTGTGCGGGGAGGATGACGATCCCGGGGACGCCACCGCGGCGGCGACGAAGGCGCTCGCCCGTGCGGGCGCGACCCGGCTGTTCCGCGAGACGGTTCGTGTCGGCACGCCCTATCAGCTGCTGCGCGGCGCGCTTGCCGGCCCGGCGCACAGCGGCATCCTGCTCGACAGCGCCAACTCGGTGTTCATCCTGGACGAGCTGCACGCCTATGACGCGCGCAGGCTCGGCTTCATCCTGGCGATTTTCGGAATGTGGGCGCGGCTCGGTAGCCGGATCGGGGTGCTGTCCGCGACGCTT
>NZ_CAKJTM010000028.1:7828-12096 GCF_917627345.1 Protofrankia sp. CiP3
GTCGCTGTCGTCGCATGCACCGCGACAGCCTGATGGGCAGCCCGCGGCGTGTCTGCTGCATGCCCGGTTCAAGCGGCGTGACCGCGCCGCGATCGAGGAAGTGGTCAACAGCCGGTACCGGTCCGGCCTGCCCGCGCAGGAGCGGCAGCCGGGTCTGGTCGTCGCCACCCAGGTGGTCGAGGTTTCGTTAGACGTCGACTTCGACGTGATCGTCACATCGTGTGCTCCGTTGGACGCGCTGGCGCAGCGATTCGGCCGGGTGAACCGGACCGGCGCCCGCCCACCGGCCGACGTCATCGTCTGTCAGGCCGAGATGCGCCCCCGGCGGAACAGCCCGGCCGAGCTGTTCGCGGACGGCGTGTACGAGCAGGCACCGACCGAAGCCGCCTGGCGGGTACTGACCGAACACGACGGCGAGATCGTGAGTGAGGCGTCGCTCGTCTCCTGGCTGGACGACATCTACAACTCCGACTGGGGCCGGCGATGGGCACAGGACGTCAGTCATCACCGCGACGCTTTCACCAGCAGCTTCCTGATCTTCAGCAATCCGTTCGACGATCGGTCCGCGCTCGCGGACTCCTTCGATGCGATGTTTGAGGGCACTGAGGGGATTCTGACGGCGGATGCCGACGAATATGCCGGCCTGCTCAACACCGCGACCACGGGGCCGGGCCGCCTACTCGCCGCGGACCTGCTCATCCCGCTGCCTTACTTCGGCTCGAAGCTCGCGAAATGGGACCGCCGGCTCGGCGTCGCGGTCATCGACGGCGACTACGACCAGGAGCGGGGGCTGACCGCCATCCGCGGCCAGGCGGCGAATCGCTACCAGCCAGGTGAGCTGATCTGATGGAGCGGGCCGATGTCGGGGGCGTCCACGTCAAATACCTCCATCACTGCCGCCGGCAGCTGTGGCTGTTCGTCCGCGGGCTGCGTCCCGAGCATCTGAACGAGCGGGTCCGTCTCGGGGAGGCGGTACATGACGTCTCCTACGGCCGGTTCCGGCCCGTCGACCTCGGCGCGGCCAAGCTCGATCATCTTGACGGCGACCTGTGGGTGCACGAGGTCAAATCATCACGTCAGCCCAGCATCGCGGACGAGGCCCAAGCTCTGCACTACTGTCTGCGGCTCACCGATGTCGGTGTCGAGGCGCGAGGCGCGGTCCTGCACTACCGGCCGACCCGTCGCACGATCCGCCTTCCGTTCGACGACGAACAACGGGCACGCGCGACAGGCGACATCGATGCCGT
The DNA here is from genome assembly GCF_917627345.1 of Protofrankia sp. CiP3. NCBI lineage: Bacteria > Bacillati > Actinomycetota > Actinomycetes > Frankiales > Frankiaceae > Protofrankia > Protofrankia sp. CiP3. The sequence goes on from NZ_CAKJTM010000028.1 coordinate 9,076, forward strand.
GCTCGAGGTGGTCGGCCGGCCCGACCCGCCGGAGCGGCTTGACCGACCCCGCTGCACCGGATGCAGCTACACCGACTACTGCTGGACGGACTGACCCCGATGCCCGAAGCAGTCCGCACCTACTGGCTGACGACTCCCTGCCGGATCCGCCGGAAGGACTCGACCCTCGTTATCGAACGCGAGGACGAGACAAAGGTCCACGTACCCGTCACCGATGTACGCGACATCGTGGCCTGTTCCCCGGTGGACATCAACACCGCGGTGATGACGCTGCTCAACCAGCATCGCATCGCCGTGCATCTGCTCAGCTACTACGGGGACTACGCCGGATCGGTGCTTCCCGCCGAGGCGCATACATCCGGCCAGACCGTTCTCGCCCAGGCGCGTACGGCCACGACCCCCCAGACTTCCATGGCCATCGCCCGGTCCCTGGTGTGCGCGACGGCGTTCAACGTCCGCCGCGTCGTCGACCGGACCGTGTTGAAAAAGCCATTCGAGACCGTTGAGGCCGGTGCGGCCGCAGCCGAGTCGACCGCGCAGCTCATGGCTGCCGAAGGCAACTTCCGCCGCACCGCGTGGGGTGTGATCGATACCAAGCTGCCGGACTGGCTCCAGCTCGACGGCCGCAGCCGCCGTCCACCCGCCAACGCCGGGAACGCGTTCATCAGCTACGTCAACGGCATCGTCTACTCCCGGGTCCTGACCGCGATCCGCCTCACTCCCCTCCACAGCGGGATCGCGTTCCTGCACAGCTCCATGGAACGGCAACGCCACTCCCTCGCCCTCGACCTCGCCGAAGTGTTCAAGCCGCTGTTCGCCGAGCGCCTGCTGCTGCGCTTGGCCGGCCGCGGCCAGCTGAAGCCTGCGCACTTCGACGCCGACGTTGGGAACACCATGCTCACCGAGGTCGGACGACGCTTCGTCGTCCAGACCGTGCGCGATGAGTTGGCTACGACGGTGCGGCACCGGACGCTCGGACGTCCGGTGGCCTACGACGAACTGCTTTACCTGGAGGCGTTGAAGCTCGCCCGCACCTGCCTTGAAGGCGAGCGCTACCAGCCGTTCCGGATCTGGTGGTGATTCATGTATGTGATCGTTGTCTACGACACCGCCGCGGAACGCAACAGCAAGGTTCTCAAGACCTGCCGCCAGTACCTCCACCATGTCCAACGGAGCGTGTTCGAGGGCAACCTCAGCCCGGGGCAGCTCCTGCGGTTCCAGCGGCGCATCGAGGCCGTGATCGACCACTCGTACGACCATGTGCTCGTCTATACGCTCCCTCCAGGCGCCGACATCGCCCGGGAGAGCCTGGGCGCAGGATGGGCTGCCCCGAGTGACATACTCTGATCGTGGGTGTTGCAGCGGATCCCCGTGTAGTGATGTTCGACCGGAGGTTCACTGCAATCCAGCCACCACCGGCAGCCCCGACACGCCGTCTGACCTGGGCGTTGATGTTCGGGTCCTCATCGCCCCTACGAGGGATTGAAACGATCCGGGCCTGCCGACGGACACCCGGGTGACTGGTCCTCATCGCCCCTACGAGGGATTGAAACCCGTAGGTGATGTCCCTGTAGGGGTGCGCGATGGACGTCCTCATCGCCCCTACGAGGGATTGAAACCGGAGCTGGTCCCCGAGCTGGCCGCGGAGCTGGTCGTCCTCATCGCCCCTACGAGGGATTGAAACACGCCTTCCGCGTCCTGACCGGCATTGACGTTCCAGTCCTCATCGCCCCTACGAGGGATTGAAACGTGAGCACCCGGTGGCAGCGCCCGCATCGGTGGGTGGTCCTCATCGCCCCTACGAGGGATTGAAACAACGCGCACAGGCGCCCGCCCGCCCACGGGGCGCTCGTCCTCATCGCCTCTACGAGGGATTGAAACCGGGAGGCCACCTCGTAGCGGCCAGTCTTGCGGATAGTCCTCATCGCCCCTACGAGGGATTGAAACGGCGCTGCAGGACGGCGGCGAGCGCATAGAGCGGCGCGTCCTCATCGCCCCTACGAGGGATTGAAACATAAACGCCGCGTCAATGTCCCCCACCACATTGGCCAGTCCTCATCGCCCCTACGAGGGATTGAAACTGTAGCCCCTTGGTGCACGGCGGGCACGTGGCGGTGGTCCTCATCGCCCCTACGAGGGATTGAAACGGGGCCGGGTCATAGTCGCCCTCCCCCGTCGCACCGGCGTCCTCATCGCCCCTACGAGGGATTGAAACCGCGTCCAGTACCAGCGCTGGCCGCCGCGCCTGACGTCCTCATCGCCCCTACGAGGGATTGAAACCTGGCCGGTCGGCCGGGGCCGCGTCGGTCGCGTGATGTCCTCATCGCCCCTACGAGGGATTGAAACTGCGCACGCCAGGACGAAGCCCGGCTCTCGGCGCCGGTCCTCATCGCCCCTACGAGGGATTGAAACAGGAAAATTCCTTCGCTTCCTTAAGCATATTAAATTGTCCTCATCGCCCCTACGAGGGATTGAAACTCGAGCGCTGGGCCCGGGAGCCGGCCCTGCGCGTCTTGTCCTCATCGCCCCTACGAGGGATTGAAACCGCCTGCGGGCGGGTCTGCGGGAGGTCAGCCTGGCGGTCCTCATCGCCCCTACGAGGGATTGAAACATTGAGCTGGCAGACGCCAACCCGATCTCTCGCGGATGTCCTCATCGCCCCTACGAGGGATTGAAACCGGGAGGCCACCTCGTAGCGGCCAGTCTTGCGGATAGTCCTCATCGCCCCTACGAGGGATTGAAACCGATGCCTTCTTTACCCCCGGCCAACTGGTGCTGCTGCGGCGGCTGATCGGCGCTGGCATGGTCACCGTCACTGTGGCGGCTGATGTGGCGGGTGCCGTCCCAGACGCGTCGGCCCCGGCACAGTCCGGGCAGGGCGGGCCGCAGCCGGTTGCGCCCTTCACCAGACGTGACAGCGGTCTCGTCGCGCCCTCGCCCGGCTCCGTGCCGTTGCTGTCACGACCGGATACGCACCCTATGCGCGCAGGAGGGTCAGAGTGCGGCCGGCGGGGCTGGTCG
>NZ_CAKJTM010000028.1:12427-35321 GCF_917627345.1 Protofrankia sp. CiP3
GCGGGTGATGGTGGTGCGTTCGGCGATGTCGGCGGCGGTCGGGCGCTGGTCGAAGATGACCAGGACGCCGGTGCCTAGGGCGAGGCGGTCGAGGTAGCGGTCGAGCTGGGTCAGGCCGGCGCGTAGGGGGTCGGGGCGGCCGGCGCGCCAGACCTTCAGTTCGAGGGCCTCCCGCTGGAGGCGACGGATGCCGTCGTCGCCGGTGTGAGGCCAGCGGACGAGGAGGTCGACGCGGCCGGTGCCGACGCCGTATTCACGGTCCACGTATCCGCCGCCGTTGACGACCCGTTGGAGGAATCCCATGAGGATCAGCTGCGGCGCGGCCTCCCCGTAGGAGCCGCCGGAGACGAGGAACTCGCCATGCTCGATCCAGAATTCGGTGAACTCGACGAGCATGCGATCCAGGTCGAAGGTGCCGTCAGACCGGATAAAGGACCGCGGGTCGGCGGTGACGCTTTCCTGGACGCTGCTGGACAGTACACGGACGACGACTTCCCGGTAGATCGGGTTGGCGATCCGGACCGGCGGCGTGGGGGCGATCAGACCCAGGTCGCGCAGGTAGGTGAGGTCGTCGTCGTAGGGCTCGATCGTCAGGACGTCGCCGGTGAGTACCGGCCCGAGGATCTTCTGGACCCTGGGTTCGGCGAGCCTGGCGGCGAGGGAGTCCAGATGGGTGGCCCGCGCCAGGATCAGCCGTTCCTTCGCCTGTTCGACATGCTCGGCGGTGATCGGCTCGGGCACCGGAACCGCGATCTTCTCGACGATCTCCCGAGCCAGGGCGTTGACCAGCCACGGCTGGCCCGCGGTCAGGGTGATCGCCCGCTGGACGGCGTCCGGCGTGAACGTCTGCCCGGTGTTGGCCGCATGCTGGCCGTACAGGGCACGCACCTCGTCGGGAGTGAGGTCACCCAGCCGCAGCGACTCCACCTTGATATTGAACGGGCTCGACGTTCCCAGCCGCGACGGATCGCTCCCCGCGGCGACCTGATAGTCACGAACGTCGCGCAGGCCGCACAGGGCGACCGAAGCCGGGAAATCGTGCGGCCGGCGTCGATAGCCGTCACGAAGCTGGCTGAGCACGCTGACCAGCGTCTGCCCCCGCAACGCGTCGATCTCGTCGATGAACAGCACCAGCGGCCGAGGACAGCCCTGCGCCCACGCCCGCAGCCCGGCCGCGAGCAGCGTTCCGTCCGACACCACCGGCCAGGCGGGCGGCCGAAGATCGGCGGGCAGCGTGTCGTCGGCGGCAGCCCGGATCTGGTCGAGGATCGCGCGGCTCGCCGCACCGATGTCGTCGCCCCACGCCCGCCCGGTCTCGCAGGACACCAGGAGCGCCGCGTACCGGCCGGCTGCCGTCAGCTCGTCGGCAAGTGCCTGCAACGTGGTCGTCTTCCCCGTCTGCCGGGGCGCGTGGACGACAAAGTAGCCGTCCTGATCGATCAGCGTGGGAGCGTCCGGCAGCCGCGACACCGCTGGGATCATGTAGTCGATCCCCGGCCTGCACGGGCCGGCGGTGTTGAACCGTCGGCCCATCGGCGCTCACGCTCCTCGTCCAGCCAGATCGGCTGTGTTCCGCTCGCAACCCTACGGCAAACATCATCGCCGGATGTCCCACCCCGCCGCAACTCCTGGCTGACGGGATTGGTCCGAGGCTCTGGCCGTTCCAGCGCGGTCACCAGCGCGGTCAGGAGCCGTTTCCTGGCCGGCAAGGCTCCCAACCGGTGGCCGGTAGTGGCTGTCGCGCTAGGGTCGTGTAACGATGCTGTGCCGGATGCCACTAACAGGCTCCGGCAATAGGGCGTTCGATCAGGGAGCGGCGTCCGGGTGGATGGATCGCGAGGCGGCGGAGAGAGGCGCCCTGGGCTGGGCGTTGACCGACGGCAACGACGCGAGGCGCCGCCTGGGCGGCGCGAGCCGGACAGGCCTGTTGCCGGAGCCTCTGGGCTGACGGATCGTGTCGGGGGGATGGGTGGGTTCGCGACAATGAATCACGGATTCCGACGCGTGGCAGTCCTCTCATCATGATTGTCGACAAGGCTCAGGTAGCCGATGCGCTCCCCGGCTACGACCTCGGCGCCACGCTTGGCGCGGGCGGCTCCGGGCTGGTGCTGGCCGGCCGGCACCGCGGGCTGAACCGCCCCGTGGCCATCAAGGTCCTTGATGCGGCCCGTGACCGGGCCACGGCCGATTTTGCCGCTGAGGCACAGCTGCTCGCCGCGATGAACCATCCTCATGTCGTTCAGGTCTACGACTATGTCGAAACCGACGATCTCCATCTGATCGTCATGGAGCTGCTGGCCGGCGGGACGCTGACCCACCGCCAGACAGCGGACATGTCACCGGAGGACGCCTGCGCGGTGGGCCTGGCGGTGGCCGCGGCACTGGCCTACGCCCACAGCCAGAAAGTGCTGCACCGTGACATCAAGCCGGACAACATACTGTTCGACGTCACCGGCCTGCTGAAGGTCACCGATTTCGGGATCGCGAAAATCGTGGACGGGTCGGGGGCCACCGCCAGCAGAGTCGTGGGGACCGCGGCCTACATGGCTCCCGAACAGATCACGGGCGGCCGGTTGACCCCGGCCACCGACCTGTACGCCCTCGGGATCGTGCTCTACCAGTTGTTCGCCGGGGCGCCGCCGTTCGACCGGAAACTGCCGTTACATGTGCTGGCGCAGCGCCACCTCGACACCGTCCCGCCACCGCCGGCCGGGGTGCCCGCACCGCTGGCGGACGTCGTCCTGCGGATGCTGGCCAAAAACCCAGCGGAACGCCAGCCGTCCGCGCATGCCTTCGCCCTCGACCTTGCCCGTGCCGCAGCCGAGTCCTACGGCCCGAGATGGACCACTCGCTCCGGCATCGCGCTCCGGCTTGACGACGACATCCGCGCCGCCGCGGACCAGCCGTCGCTGGCCACTCAGATGTCACTCCCGCCGACCGTGCCCCCATCGGGTAACTCCTTGCCCCCAGGAGCGCCCCCGTCCGGTGAGTCGCGGTCATCGGGTTCGTCACCTCGGAAAGGGCTGCCGAGGCGACGGCTGCTGGGTGCGCTCGCCCTTGTGGTCACGACCGCGCTGGTGGCTTTAGGGGTCCTCTTCCTCATACTGAGACCACCCGCTGACTGCCGGTCGCGGGCGGATGACTCGGCCTCGCTGTCCTGGGTCGGCGGCCAGTGCGTCGGCTACAGCGACGGCGGTTACGAGTTCACCAGCGGAGGTACGTCGCCGCATGCCGTTGAACTGCGCAGCGTGCAAGAAAAAATCTACGAGCAGAACCGGTGCGCGAAGATCCTTCACGACCGTACGGCCGCGGAGCTCGGGTACCGGCTCGTGACGTTGGTCTACTTCGCCGGTCTCACCGGGGAGACCGATGGCTCCTGGACAGCCGCGCAGGTCGCGGAACTTGAGGGGCTGCTGACCTGGCAGCGGGCGCTGAACCAGGTGAAAGGCTCCCCCGGCGGCTGTGCGAGCACGTCGGAGAACCCGGCAAGAGTGGCGCTGCGTGTCGTCATCGCCAACGGCGGCAACGGCATGACATACGCCGACGAGGTGGCAAATAAGCACCTTCTGCCGCTGGCCTCCCGTCCCGAGGAGAACCTGCTCGGCGTCATCGGCATGGACCGCAGCAATCCACAGACTGGCCGGGCCATCACCACGCTCGGAGGGGCCGGCGTGCCCGTGGTCGCCACCACCCTGTCCGGGGATGGCATGCCGAGCTTCTCACCGCTGTCGTACTTCCAGATGGTGCCGTCCAACCGGCGGCAGGCTCTGCTGGCCACCAGCTACGCGCGGAAGAACGCGAAGAAGCGGATCAGCGTGTACTACCCGGAGGGGTCCGACGACCCAACCGGCCAGGGGCTGCCGCCGGCGGACGACTATTACCTGTCCAGCCTGGTGGCCGACATCCAGGATGAAGTCCGTAGGGAGGCCCAGGCGGATCCCGCCACCGGGTTCGCCTACGACGCACATGGCTGGGCGCCGGGCGGGAACACGGCCGACTGGTTCCGGACACAGTGCGCGACGCAGCATCCCAATGACGATCTGATTTTCTATGCCGGCCGCTATGATGACTTTCCCGCGTTCGTGGACAATATGCTGCCCTGCCTGGGCCCAGGCCAGCTGCTTCTCGGCGATGATTCGGTGTCGCGCTATGTGGTCCAGGCCGCGGGTTATTCCAGTACGGCCGTGTTCCGGTTCGTCTCCAAAGGCGCGTCCGTGCTGCTCGCCGGCAAGGCCTGTTTCCAGGGGCAGATTCCCGTCAGTGCCGGAGCGTTCGTGAGCCCGTCCCTGCGGGATTTTTGCACCAGACTCGATGACATGTACAAGGCGACCGGGATGCCGGTTCCCGAGACGTTGTGGCCGGACGAACGGATCGGTCTCGCCTACGATGCGACGAAACTTTTCGTCGACATCGTCAAGAAGCGGCGCGACGCCACCATGAAGGATATCGGTGGGCTGCTGAGAGGGCCTTTCCCTGGGGACGAGAAGTGCGCCGACACAGCCAGCTCGACGGCCACCGCGTGGCCGGGGGCGACCGGCTGCGTCGATTTCGGCACATCCCAGGTAGCGGAGTCCAAACGGCTGGCGGTTATTCGGATCAAGCTCGACGAGAAGGACCTGCCGGCGTCTCCAGACCCGAGGACCGCGTCCAAACAGGATGTGGAGGCCGTTGACGGATACCCGTGCAAGTACGTCATCAGCGGCCAACAGCCAAGCACAACCGACTGTCTCGGTAATCCACTCGCGCCACTGATTCCATCACATATCGTACCGGCACGGTAGCGGCCGGCGGGTACGTTGTGCTGGGTGCGTACCTGGCTGCCGCGGCGGTGGATCTACCGGTGACCGAGAGCGCACGGTAACAGGGGTGTAGATCAAGGAGTGGAGCTGGGGCGCGTGCCCCAGCCCCGCGGTGTCGTGTCCCTGTTGCCGGGCGCTCTTACGCGGGAACGCCTGCCTGTTGGGCGATTTTCCCGGCGACCTGGCGGACAGCGTCCTGTTCGACTGTCGGGTCTGGCGTGCCGTCTACCTGACTGATCACGATGTTGCTTTCGACGCGGCCGGACATGATGAAGATGATGTCGAGCGTTACTGGGACACGTTTACCGCCGCCGGTCACCGTCATGACCATGCGCACCCCGCCCGCGCCACCGGCAGGCGGGGTCAGCGCGCGTGCCGAGTCGAGCGTGGCGTTCCCGCCGGCTGCCGATATCCCTTCCCGGACCATCGGGAAGAAGGCTTGGCCAAGGCATACCGGTGCCTGTGGACGGGAGAGGATGTCCATGTCGCGGGCTACATCGACCGCTGAGGTGATCTCCGTCTCCGAGCCGATGGTGGTCAGCCCATCGTTACTCGTGAAGTAGGCGCCGTCAGCCAGGTCGGTCGCATGGCTATGGACCTGGCTGACCGGTACGCCGAGGCAGGCCGCGAGCTTGGTTTCGGAGATCTGCTGGGTTGACAGGCTGGGAGAGTTGCTGGGAGATATGCCGCGGACGAAGCCGCGTGTTTCAGAACCTTCGGTAAGCAGGTAGTCATGCGCATGCAGGATGACCGCGACGGGGCGGGCTGTGGCGGTGGGTACGGCACTGGCCGGCTCGCTGTCCGACGGGCTGACCGGAGCGGCGGCATGCCGGTCTGAGCCTGAGCCTGAGCCTGAGCCTGAGCCGCCGCACGCCGCCAGGCCGAGCAGGCCGAACAGGGTGATTCCCGCGACGGCTGCCTTCGGTGGGTACCGATGCCGAAATAAGAGATTCTGAAACGACGGTCGCAGTTCCACGTTGCTCCCCTGTTGCCGGGCGCTCTTATTCTGTTTTTTACAATTATTTTGATCATATGACAGTGCCCATTATGGAGGGGCAGCCTGCTCTCGGTCGCGGCTGTCATCGTTGCGTTGGGGGACGTGTGCCGCGGACGGTCACCGAGCGAGCCGGCCCGCCGGCGTTCACACTCGAGTGACACCCGGGGAGCCACCAGGCAGGCGCTGGTAACGAGGTAGCTGCGATGGAACGCTGGACGCGCGCGATGATCCGTTATCGATGGGCTGTCGTAGCGGTCTGGGCGGTTGTGTTCGTCATGTCGAGCGCGGCCGCGTCCGGGCTGAGCGGTCTCCTGACGAACCGCTTCACGCTTCCCGGTACCGACACCCAGCGGGCGGAGAAGATTCTTGAGGACCGTTTCGGCCAGCGGACGACCGGTTCCTTCATGCTTGTCGTACGCACCGCGCCGGGGTCTGCCAACCAGCTCGTGCCCGCGGTCGACCAGGCGGCTCACCGCGCGGCCGGTGTTCTTCCCAGCGGGGTGGTCGCATCGGTGCAACCGGTGTCCGACTCCGTTGTCAGTGCCCGCATCGTGTCGAATCTCGAGCCAGCCGACGCGAAGGGCTACACCGGCACGATGCGTGCCGCGGCCGGCACCGTGCCAGGCGCACGGCTCTACGTCACCGGCCAGGCCGCGATCGAGCATGATCTTGATCCGGTGTTCAAACGTGACCTCCAGATCGGCGAGCTCTACATCGCCATTCCGATCGCGCTCGTCATCCTCGCGTTCGTCTTCGGGACGCTCGCCTTTCTCCTCCCCCTGATCTTCGCGGCGGCGGCGATCCCCGCGACCCTGGCGATCATTTGGATCTTCGCGCACTACATGGAGCTGTCGACCTACCTGCAGAACCTGATCACGTTGATCGGCCTGGGCATCGCTGTCGACTACTCGCTGCTGATCATTTACCGTTATCGGGAGGAGCTGCGGCGCGGCAGGGAAAGACCGGACGCGATCGTCGCCACGATGCGGACAGCCGGTCGCGCGGTCGTGTTCAGCGGCACGGCGGTCGCCATCGGCCTCGCGCTCATGCTGGCCATGCCGGTGCCGTTCATGCGTGGTTTCGGCATCGGAGGCCTGTTCATCCCGGTCGTCTCGGTCATCTGCGCGCTCACGCTGCTACCCGTGCTGCTGTACTTCCTGGCCGCGAAGCTCGACCGGGTACGGCTCCTACCGCGCTCCATCACCGAGCGGCGGGAGGCGGAGGAGAACTTCTGGGCGCGTTTCGCGCGGGCGATCATGCGCCATCCGGTGGCCATCGCGGCCGGCACCACGGCTCTGCTCATCACGCTTGCGCTGCCCGTCACCGCCCTTGAGCTCGGACCGGGCTCGAACAAGGGCATCCCGCGCAGTCTCGAGAGCGTCCAGGGCCTCGACATTCTCTCCGGGGCGGTCGGCGGGGGCGCGCTGGCACCGACGGCAGTCGTCATCGATACCCATCAGCCCGGTGGAGCAGATGATCCACAGCTGCGCGCCGCGCTCAGCCGGTTCCAGGATGGCCTGCATGCCGACCCGGAGGTCGCCGCGGTCGTCTTCGACCCGTCCGCAGCTTCGTCCGCAGCTTCGTCCGGTGGCCAGTTCGTCGACCCGTCCCGGCGCTACCTGCAACTGCAGGTGATCGGGAAGAGTGAGTACGGGGTACCCGCATCGCTCGACTTCGCCGACCGCCTTCGTCATGATATCGTCACGGCCGCCGGATTCCCCACCGGTGTCAGCGTTTATGCCGGCGGTGGCCCGCCGAGCGGGGTGGACTTCCTCGATCTCACCTACAGGGCCTTCCCCTGGCTCGTGCTCGGGGTGCTCGTCCTGACGTACTTCCTGTTGCTGCGGGCCTTCCGGTCAATCGTCCTGCCGCTGAAGGCGATTATCCTGAACCTGCTTTCGATCACGGCTGCCTACGGCCTGCTCGTGGTTTTCTTCAAGTGGGGCGCGGGCAGCGCGCTCGGGCTCATCTCCTTCGACCAGATCGAGGGCTGGATCCCGGTCTTCATCTTCGCGATGGTGTTCGGCCTCTCCATGGACTACGAGGTCTTCCTGGTGAGCCGCATGCGCGAGGAGTGGGACGCCGGCCATGACAACGAGACCGCGGTGGTGCTCGGGCTGGCGAGGACCGGTCGCATCGTGACCGCAGCCGGGCTCGTCATGTTCGCGGCCTTCATGGGTTTCGTCGCCGGGTCGATCGTCGGTCTGCAACAGTTCGGGTTCGGGCTCGCGGCGGCGATCATTCTCGATGTGACCATCATCCGGGCGCTGCTCGTCCCGAGCGCGATGAAGCTCTTCGGACGCTGGAACTGGTGGCTGCCGCGGAATGTCGCGCGGGTCTTCCGGGTCAGGAACTCGCCACTGGCGCCCAGAGCACACCCCGCGGCCGATCCGGGCGGGCTTCATGGCTGACCGGACGGGCGGCTGAAAGCCGGCAAAGGGCGTCTCACGCCCACCCGGCGGCTGTTCTCGACGGGCCGGGACACCGAGATGGGAGCATTATCGGAGGATGGATGTTCCGGGACCGCATCGGTTTGAATACACCGCCGAGTTGGATCGGGTCCGGGCCGCTCTGGGCGGGCTCGCCGGCGAGGCGAGCCAGATCGTCACAGCCGCCACCGCCGCGGTGGCCGGTCCCGATGCGGGCCGAGCTGACACCGTCGCTGTGCACGCCGCCTTGGCGCGGCTGCATGCCGGCAGCCGGGAACTGGACGACGAGCTGGTCGTGCTGCTGGCCTGCCAGAACCCAGTGGCCGGGGACCTCCAGCTTGTTGTCGCCTGTCTGCGTATCGCGACCGCGGTGGAACGGATGGGGGAGCTTGCCGATCACATCGCCACCACCGCCGACCTGCGACGGCCGGCATCGGTGGTCCCGGCTCCGTTGCGTCCCATCATCACCCGTCTCGGTCGGCTGTGTGGTGACCTGGCCGAGCAGCTCGCCGCCGCGATCCGCAATGATGATCGTGAAGCGGCGCGGCAGGTGGAGGCCGCTGATGACCAGATCGACCAGATCCACCGGCGGCTGCTGGCAACCCTGACCGATCCGGCGTGGCCGCACGGGGTGCAGAGCGCCGTGGACCTCACCCTGCTTTCCCGCTACTACGAGCGTTTTGGCGACCAGGCTGTCACCGCTGCCCGCCGGCTCGTCCGCGTCCACCCGGCAACAACGTGAGGGCTGTCGGAAGGAACCCGGAACCCGGAGCGCGGTGCGGGACGATCAGGCACAGGCCTCTCGATACATTCTCGGTGTCTTTGCGGTGATGGTTACCGCTGCCTACCGGAGCGGTTGGTACCAGCTGTCACCGACGATTACGTTCGAGATGCCCTGCGTCTCGCAGTAGCCGATGAGCTCGGACATCCGGTTGATGAATCCATAGCCGGGAAAGTTCAACGAGGTGTTGCACAGCACGCCGTATCCGGATGCGTCCCGGAACGCCGCTAGGAGCCGGTGCAGGGCCGGTTCCTGACGGGAGCGCACCGACTGGACTCTCGCTGTCCCGTCGACGTGGGTGATGGCCGGTAGCGCGTCGGTCCGGACCCGGTTGAAGTGCAGCATGTAAGGGTCCTCGAACGGGTCGTCAAACCAGCGCCCCAGGTCCTCGGCGAGGCAACAAGGCGCGATCGGACGGTACCCTTCACGATGTTTGATTTTGTTTAGAAGATCTTTTGTTCCGGCGGTCAGCGGGGATGCCAGTAACGACCGATGCCCGAGGGCGCGTGGCCCGATCTCGTAGCGTCCCTGCACCCAGGCCACGACGGCGCCGTCATGCAGCCGCGCGGCAAGCCGCCCGAAATCCAGCGGCTGGACCGACCAGCGGGCGGGATCCGGTTCCCGGTCATGCTGGAACTCGGCCCCCGCGTAGACATTCCACTCGAGTCGGCACGGTTCACCGAAGTGGGTCGCGGCGTCCATCGCGGTGCCGATGGCCGAACCGGAGTCATTGGCACAGGGTGGAATGAAAACGTCGCTGAACAGGCCGCATTCACGCCAGCTCCTGTTCCATTCGCAGTTCAGGCCGCAGCCACCGGATATCAACAGCGGCAGCCCGCGGGGCAGCCGGGTTTCGGCCGCCGACCGGAAGATTCCGAAGAGCCGGCTGGTCAGATACCGTGCGGCCCGGTGCAACAGCGGACTGTCGAGACCGCAGTTGTAGAGGACGGTGTCCTTGAAGGAGATTTTTTCGAATGGCTCGAAGTTCCTGCCTGCGTTCAGGAGCGCCTCAACCACCGCCTTCTCGGCGGCGCTGGGTTCGGTGCCATCGGCATAGGCGGTCAGGGCCATGAGTTTGCCGGCATCCTGCAGGCGGGGCACGTCGCCGGAATCCCAGAAGGTGGGGTCGGCGAGGCCGAAGAGAGCCGCGTAGCGCGCGCCCGGTTCCGTCAGGACGTGAAACGGTGTGATCTTTGCACCGTAGTTCTGCCAGTGGTAGAAGGTGCCGATCTCGCCTTCCCACACCAGAATGACGCAGTCGCGCAGCGGCGCGGCCGGTGCCATGGCCGCGACCATGAAAAGATGTGAGCGCTCGTGACTGGACGTGAAGACGGGCAGCTGCTTCCCGAAGAATTTTCCCTCCGAGATCACCCCTGCGTCGAGACCGAAGTAGCCGGCACCGTGTTGTGAGCCGTAGCCCGGCAGCGGCTTGGGCCAGCCGCCGATGGCCAGTGCGTCGGGTTGTCCGGTTGCCATATCCATGGCCTGAAGCACAAGCGATGCCGAGATTGTTCCGTAGCGGTCGAATGAATCTTTTTCGCCCTCGAGGGAGTAGATGAGCCGGCCGTCATCAACGAAGGCGATCGCACCGTCATGCCCGGGATTCATACTCATAATTCGCACTGGGCTCCCCTTGCCATAATTCTGCTCTTCATGACCAGACAGCGACCGCGGATCTCACCGGCTGGTCGCGCGCATGAACTTCCGGACGCTCAGCGGAACAGCGATCAGCATGATTGACAAAGACCAGACAAATGACATCGTGATCGGGTACTCGGTCATCCAGGTGTGGTGGACGACAGGTATCGCCGGATTTCCGAACAACTGCCGGCAGGCGGTCGCGATCGCGGACACGGGGTTCCACTCGGCGATGTACTGGACCCACACGGGCATGCTCTGCACGGGCGCGAGTGCATTGGAAAGATAGATCACCGGAAACAACCAGATGGTGCCGGCCCCGGCGGCCGCCTCGGGACTGCTCGCCGTCACCCCGATCAGTGCGCCCACCCAGCTCATCGCCAGCCCGAAAAACAGGAGCAGGAAAATCGCAACAAACGCGCTGGCGATGCCGGCATGGATCCGCCAGCCGACCGTGAACCCACATGAAATTGTCACCAGTACGGTCATGAAGGTTTTTATCAGGCCCGCGTTGGTGAAACCCGCGAGCACGGTCGACCGGGCCACCGGCAGCGTACGGAGCCGGTCAATCGTATTCTCGTCGATTTCGATGGCGACCGCACCGGACGTGGACGCCGCCGTGAAGACGACGGTCTGGGCCAGGAGCCCCCCGATCACGAATTCGGTGTAGCTGCCACCGCCCGGCAGATGTATCGCGTTGCTGAAAAGATACACCATCGCCAGGGTGAACAGGGCCGGTTGAATAATGCTGTAGGCGATGATGTCGGGCTGCCGCGGCAGGCGCATCAAAATACGCTTGGTCAGGAGGTACACATCGATGAGCGCGGTCCCCGCGCGCCGGCCGTACCACGGCGGCCCGTTGTGGGAGCCGCCGGTGAGCCCCAGCTTTATGCTTCGGTACCGGCCGGCGGCGGAGCTGTCCTCGTGGTGCGCACGGGGAACGCCGCCATGCAGCAGGGCCAGAACGTTGTCGCTCATGCCGCCACCAGCTCCTTGTCACACATCGCCGTGGTGTCCGCCGGGCGGCCGGTGAGGCTGAGGAACACGTCGTCGAGGGTCGGTCGGCGCAGCCCTACGTCCTCGAGCTGGACGGCGGCCGCGTCCAGCTCGCGCAGCACGTAGGCGAGCAGGCCTGGTTCGTGTCGTGCCATCACGGTGACCCGTCGCTCCGACGGCGTGACGACGGCCTCACCGGCACCGACCCGGTCAAGGATGGCCGCGGCCAGCGGCAACAACTCGCGGTCGCGCAGGACGACCTCGATGCGGTCGCCATTGATCTGCGTCTTCAGTTCGTCCGCGGTTCCCTGGGCGATGACGTGACCGTGGTCGACCACGGCGATCAGATCAGCGAGCTGATCCGCCTCCTCCAGGTACTGCGTGGTGAGCAGGAGCGTCGTGCCCGCGCTGACGAGGTCCGCGATCATTTCCCAGGTGGCGCTTCGGCTGCGCGGGTCCAGCCCGGTCGTCGGTTCGTCCAGGAACAGGATCGACGGCCGCGTGATCAGGCTCACCGCAAGGTCGAGACGGCGTCGCATGCCACCGGAGTAGTTCTTTGTCAGCCGGGTGGCCGCCGTGGTGAGATCGAACTGTTCCAGCAGCTCCTGCGCCCGCCTGCGTGCCCCCCGGCGACCCAGCCGGTGCAGCCGGCCGAACAGCTCCAGGTTCTCCCAGCCGGTGAGCAGCGGTTCCACCGCTGTCTCCTGGCCGGAGACGCCGATGCGCTGCCGTACCGCCCGCGGTTGGCGGGCAACGTCGAAGCCATCCACCCAGGCGCGTCCGCCGTCTGGCTTCAGCAGCGTGGTCAGCACCCGGACGGTGGTGGTCTTGCCGGCTCCGTTCGGACCGAGTAAGCCGAGGACGGTTCCCGCCTGGACCTCCAGGTTCAAACCATTGAGCGCATAGTTGTCGCCGTACTGTTTGATCAGTCCCTCTACCGCGATTGCGGGGCTCACAGTGATACGACCTCCTTGTTGATCGCCAGTGAATCGGGATGTGCTGACACCTGACCCTCCGTGTGGGCCTGTCGTGTCGTGTCCTCCAACGCCGCCGGAATAACGCGCGACCCCCAGTTCGTGTTGCCCAGGGTGCAAAGCGCGTAGACTTTCAGCGGCAGAATCATGCTGATGTTGATCAGTCCATGGAAGGCAAACATGAAGAATGCCAGGCTGCTGGTTCGCCGGGCACCGTAGCAACAGTGCAGCAGGGCCAGCCCCGTCATCGCGGCCACGGACCACCAGGGGGGCGGAGCCATGGAAAGAGTGACAAAAGCGATACCGGTGAGCATGGACAGGCCGAGAAGCAGCGGCGCCAGGTTCTGCCCGATCACGTCAACCGTCAGGTAACGGTCGAGGCGCGGAAGAATCCTGATCGCCAGCAGCGTGTCCCGGTAGGTGCTGCGGGCCCACCGGAGCTGTTGGCGTAGGTAGGGCCGGATACGTTCGGGAACGACTGTCGCGGCCCTCGCGTCCGGAACGTAGCTGGTCCGCAGGCCCGATCGCAGTATGAGAATGGTCAGATGGCGATCCTCGCCGAAGTCGCTGGGCCGCCCACGAAATATCTGCGTCTCGTAGTCGTCCAGGACGGCCATCAGCGCGGAACGCCGGTAGATTGCGCACGGCCCGCAGCAGCACATTACCGCGCCGAAGACGGACTGAGCGGCCCGTTCCTGATTGCAGGCGATCCAGTACTCCATGTTGACCAACCGGGTGAGCCAGGTTGCCCGGCTGTTGCTCGCAAGCATCTGGCCCATGGCCGCGCCCACTTTTGGGTCGGCCATCGCCGCTGCCAGCCTGCGTACGACGTCGGGCTCGATAACCGTGTCAGAGTCGATCGACATGACAAGGTCACCGACCGACTGGCGTATGGCGACCACCTGGGCCTTTCGTTTTCCGACGTTGTTCGGCAACGGTATGATCGTAAACCGTTCGTCGAGACCGAACTCAGCGTAGATGGACTGGAGCAGCTGGCGATTCCGCGAGCCGTCGTCGACGACATATACTTTGAGAACACCCTCGTAGTCCTGCTTTGCGACGGAGTGCAGGCAGGATACGAGCACCTCTGGTGTCTCGTTGAAACAAGGGATGATTACATCGACGCTGGGTAACGGTGAGCGCGTGGAGTCGAGTGCTTTCGAGGTGGCCCGGTGCGTGCGGTGTGCATAGCGAACCTGCACCGACAGATAGCCGACGGTGAGTATGACATAGGCTGAAAAGATTCCGATGAACGTACCATGAAGGACCATTACTATGCTGTGCATGATGGCCTCTATGCTGAACGTCGGGCTGCGTTGCGGCTTGGGCTGAGTGTGTCCCGGCCGCGGTGCCGCGTGGTTGTTGTGGTCAGGCCGCCAGTGCCAGCCGACGTTTTTTTGTCAGGACTCGCCGCAGGTAGAAACCGAGAACGGAACCGTAGATCAGATGTCCGGTGAGCGAGAGCCCGAGGGACTGCCAGCCAAGTGGGAAGAGCAGTTCCGCACCGCGGCTCGACAGGGCGATGGTGGCGACCAGCCCCGACCAGACGAAGATGCCATATGCGACGCCCAGCTGGACAGGACGCCGGGCCAGCGCCGGGAACCGCCACAGGCCAACGGCGCCGCACAGCACAAAGAAGGCCATGCCGATGCCACCGCCGTCGCCGACATAGCGCCAGGCGTAGCCGACCGGAATATTCGCGGGGACGTCCCCGATGATCCATCCGCCGAGTCTCGGGATGAAATCCGGCCAGATCTTGGTGAACACCATGGGCAGCCGCAGGGAATCATATGCGGTGACGGCGACCAGCCCGGCCACCAATCCGTGGAGCGCCCATCGCGACTCGTCCGAACGGTGCAACGTCATTGCCAGGACGATGACGGCGAGCGGAAGCACCAGGAAGCGAGCCGAGGCGCTGATCGGGAGCAGGTTGAAGACGTAGAGCGGGATCGACAGCACCGGTAAAGCACCGGCAGTCAGGAGAGTCCCGACCCTCACCAGCGACACCGGCCCCCGTCGTGGCCTCATTTCGGGCGCGAGCAGGACGCGGCCGAGCGGTGTTGGCAGGGCGTCCGCGCGGAATTGTGCTGGGACGGTCGGAAAACTGGCTGTGCCGGCCGGCCTGGTGGCCGCGGTGACAGTACCCATGTCTTTTCCCGTTCTGTTTCGGGGTGAGCTGGCGCTGGTATCAGTCTCATCGCCGATGGCTGCCCGAAACAGACCGAATGTGTACTGGCATTCCTGGGCGGTGACCGTTTAATGCGTGGAGTGGTGATGCCGGTTCTGGTGCGGCTGGTACTGGAAGTGCCAGCCTTGGGGTGAGGTCATAGCTTCACGGCGTCGCGCCACCACAACTGGTCGGTGGTGGTGCTTATGATCAGTTTTCCGGCGTGACCAGCGAGCCCTGTGACGGGTGCGGGCGTGCGGGCGATCGCCGTCCAGCCGATCTCATGTGGGACCGGCAGCCGCGTCCAGAGGGTCTGATCCCGCGTGACGCAGAAAAGCCGACCGTTGATGTTGGTCATGGTCACGACGTCGACCGCGTGCCCCACACGTGCCCAGCCGGCTCCTGAGCCGATCTGGTCGAAGCGGAGATGGACGAGATCGCCTTCCGCGGTCGCGCCGAACAGGCCTTCGAAGCTTGCCGCGAGCGCGACCAGACCGGGTGCGGTGCCGACGGCCGTCCAGTCGACATCGCGGCGGACGGGTTCGCGTTGCCACAGCTGGTCATCTGTGGTGACGGAATACAGGCAGACCGGTTGGCCACCGACGGCCTCGCGCGGGCTGGCCATCGCGCGGACCCGGCCCGCGGGACCGATCCGGGTCCAGGTGAGGTTCTGCGCAACCGGGTCCCGGACCCACAGGATGTTCTCCGCGCTGGCGAACAGGCTGCCTTCGCAGGCGACGAGCGCCGTCACCGCACGGGCAGGACCGATCTGTTCCCAGTGTGCCGCCGGCCACGGATCTCGAAGCCGGGTGAGGACGTTCCGCGTGATCCTTTCGACCGTCGGATCCGGGGAGTCGCCGAGCCCGTTGCCCCAGCCGATGGTGGCGATGTTGAAAACTGTCCCGCCACCGGGCGCCCGGAATATGCCCATGGTTGCGCCGCCGCCCTGCCCGAAGCGGCGCCAGTCGGACAGGTCCGCGGTAGCAAGCACGACAAAGGTGGAAGGGGTGGCATCGCGACCGGTGACGCGCGGGACACCGTCCTCGTCGACAATCTCCGCCGCGTCGGTCTCGTAGCCGAGTGTGCCGAGCCCGAAAGTATCGCCGTCGTTGAGCCCGGTGCCCTCGAAGACCCAGTGATCAGCGAACCTGACTGTCCAGGCGGTGCCGGCCATCACGTCCATGTTTCCCCAGCAGCCTGCGCCGCGCCGGAAGCTGGTACCGGTGAGAGTGTTCTCCGGACGGTTGACCGGTGCGCTGGACCACTCGACGGTGACGTGGGCATTGTCGATCCCGGTGTACGGGTCCTCGGTGGCGTCACGGTGGCAGACGAAGGTTCGGCCGCCGTCCTCGAGGCGGAACTGCCACCAGCAGGTGTTGCCCGTGAGGAACGCGATGTTGCCACCGGCCGCCAGAAAGCGCTCGGCGTTGTCGCGCATCTGGGCCGTCCAGTACTCGTCGTGTCCGATGCAGACGAGC
Source organism: Protofrankia sp. CiP3 (assembly GCF_917627345.1). Lineage (NCBI taxonomy): Bacteria > Bacillati > Actinomycetota > Actinomycetes > Frankiales > Frankiaceae > Protofrankia > Protofrankia sp. CiP3. The sequence continues at coordinate 28,687 of NZ_CAKJTM010000028.1, forward strand.
AGGCGATAGGCGGGTGGGAGGCTGGAGTCGTGGTGCAGGTCGAAGCCGGAGCAGTAGTCGACGGCGAACCCGCTGGCGGCGAGCCATCGCAGGATGGGTGTCTCCCAGCTCGGGCCACTTGCGATCGGCCGGTGCAGGCTTACCCGCCGGCCGCGGTCGGGTTGTTCCGTCCAGTACGGCGAGGCACCGGGAACGCCACCCCAGGCATAGGCATGAAAAGTCGGGAACGGGATCGACACCAGAATGCGGGCGTTGACGCCGGGCTCGGCTGAGCGCACCACGAAGAACGCCCTGCTCTGGTTCGCCGCTCCAGCGTTGAGATCAGCGACGTACAGGCCACTCGCCCAGGATGCCGGGATGCGGAGGGTGAATCCGACCGGCCAGCCTCGGTCCGCCGCGGGATCAGCGGGGGTCGGATGCGCACCGACATATACCGTGAACCGTGCCATCTCGTCACCGGTGACGAACTCGGTGACCGTAAGGGCCGCGTCTGTCCCAGCACCTGAGTCGTCGTTGAGATGGAGATCGAGATTGCCGCCCGCGCTGACCGAGGTAGCCGCGGGATACAGCTGAACGCCCACCGCGCGTGGCCTATGCTTCCTCGTCGTCTGGGACGGGAAGATGGAAGGCGATGCCGATTCCGTCCATACCGGCCGGATACGCGACTACCAGGTTCATCCTCCGGACCCCGAGTTCCGGATGGCGTAACCAGCGGACCCGTGGTGCCTGGCTGCGTATCTCGTGGTCGGACCACCACCGCCGCATTTCCGGGCTTTCCGTCTGGAGCTCGGCGATCAGCCGGCTCAGCCGTCGGTCTCCGGGCCTGGCCGCCGAGACCGCGCGCAGGCGGCCGACGACGTCCTTGGCTTCTTCCTCCCACATCACCAGGCGTTCGCGGGCGTCTGCTTCCATCAGTGTCCACCATACGGTGTTCCGGTGTTCGTCCGGCAGTTTCGCGAAGTCGGTGTACCATTCTGTGACGGCGCTGTTCCAGGCCAGCACATCGGCGACCTGATTCGCGACGAAGACGGGGTTGGGCTCGTTTGCTTCGGCGATCTGCCAGAGTAAGGACTCTGTGTTGGGCTCGCGCAGTGGGCCTTCCTTGACTGGCCGTTGGCCGTAGGCAAGCATGTAAATGTAATTGCGTTCGTCGTCGTTGAGCTGCAGCATCCGGACGAGGCTGTCAAGAACCTCATGCGACGGATGAATGTCCCGGCCTTGCTCGAGGTAGGTGTACCAGGTCGGGCTCAGGCCCGCGAGCACCGCGACTTCCTCGCGCCTGAGCCCGGCGGTCCGTCTTCGCCGCCCCGCGGGCAGGCCCACCATCTCAGGGTCGATACGCTCTCGGCGGCTGCGCAGAAACGCACCCAGCTCGCGACGGCGATGCTCGTCATCCGTCACGCGATACCTCACTGTCCGTCAGCCGATACTTACGGCGTAAGTGCTGGCGGATCAGTATAGTACGAAGGTTTCTTTGGTGCTCCTTTTGTATTTGATCGCCGTTTTTCGGCGCGCAGTGTGGCATCGGGTGTCTGTGCGTGTGGGCTGCGTATGGACCGCTGAGGCGAGGCTGCCGGCCCCTTCCTCCGGGGGCATCGCGTGCTGGTGGGGCCGGCGACCGTGCGTCAAGCGTCACTGACGCACATGTTGTTTCTGGGGAGCCTCTTAGGCGGATCTGCTGTCCAGATCCCGCGGGACGGCCGGCTGCCCGGCGCTTATTTTGTTGACGGTCGGATATGCCCGCGCAAGGCGCGCCCACACCTCTGTTGCGAACCGCTCGAGCGTTACTCCTCGTAGCAATTGAGTTACTGATATTTTGATGCCGATGTTCTGTTCGATACGGGTGTGTAACTCGGCCGCGAGCAGTGAGTCGAGCCCGATCTTTGTTACCGGGCGCTGTGTGTTCACGGTGTCCGCCGGCCGGTTCAGGACGATGGCGACCTGTTCCACGAGGTATTCTTGAAGATCTTCGATGGAATGCATCCGCTGCCACGCCCCACCGGGAGTCGTCGCGTTGTAGAACTTGTCGTTCGTGGGCTCCCGTTGTTCCGGCACCGAGTTCAGCGGCACTGAACCGGCCACTGTTGAGCCGGTTGACGCCGAAGGCGTCGGTACGGAGAGGAGCGGGGCTGTGGGGACCGGGGCGAGAGCGCGGACCAGCTGGATTTCCGTGTCACGGAGGCCGTCGCCACCGGCCGCTGACGCCAGCGCGTCGCCGATCCAGAAGCGTCGCCGCTGCCACGGATAACTGGGCAGGGCGGCAAACCGGCCGGTGCCACCCCGAAGCGCCGTCCAGTTCGGTTCATACCCGCATGTGTAAAGCATTCCTACTCCCGCAAGGACCGCTGTCCAGTCAGCGGCGTTCCGGCCCAACGCGGCGAGCACGGTGCTGGAGCGTTCGGCGGCGTCGACGATCTCGCTGATCGCGCTGGCCAGTATCGGATGGGGACCCATCTCGATGAACACCGTCTCCCCTTCGTCAAGCACGGCACGCACCGCGTCAGCGAAACGCACCGGCTCGCGGAGATTGCGGGCCCAGTAGCCAGCGTCGAACTCCACACCGGTCGAGTGTTGGCCTGTCACCGTTGAGCGGATCGGGATGCTGCCACTTCGGGGCGTGACGCTGGCAAGCGTCCGCAGCAGCTCCGCGCGCAGCGGATCCATCTGGGGGCTGTGCGAGGCGACGTCGACCTGGACCGGTCGGCAGAAGACCCCGCGTTCCCTGAGCGGTTTGGTCAGCCGCTCCAGCGCATCGGGATCGCCGGCGAGTACGACCGAGGAGCCGCTGTTGATAACGGCCACCGACACCTGGCTTTCAAAGCCCTCGATGGCCTGTTCGGCTTCGGCCGCGCTCAGCTGTAGGGCGATCATGGCGCCCTGCCCGCTGACCGAGCGCAGAATCCGGCTGCGTCGGCACACGACGGCCGCGCCGTCGGCCAATGTGATCGCCCCCGCGACAACCGCGGCGGCGACCTCGCCCATGCTGTGGCCGATCACGACATCGGGTTCGATCCCCAGCTGCCGCCACATGCTGGCCAGGCCAACCTCGACCGCCCACAGCACCGGCTGGATGATGTCGATACCCGACAGCGGCTTGTCCGCCATCAGGTGCTCGATCACCGACCATCCCGTTTCCTCGCGCACGGCCGCGTCACAGGCCTCGACCGCCGCGCGGAAGGCGGGTACGGCGCTCAGCAGCTCGCGCCCCATGCCCACCCATTGTGACCCCTGGCCGGGAAAGACGAACGCGATCCGGGGGCGAGCACCGTCAGCGTTGTGGCCGGTGGACACTGTGCCGGAGAACTCGCCAGCCACGATCGCGCGTAGTCCCCTGGCGATCTCGGCGCGGGTCCGGCCGACAACGGTCGCGCGGTGCTCGAGATGGGTGCGCCGGATCCCGGCGTTCCAGCAGGTGTCCGCCAGTGATGGCCAGATGTCGACCTGCTCGCGGGTCAGCCGCTCGAGGTAGGCCTGCGCCAGCTCGGACAGGGCGTTGGGGCTGGCCGCTGACAGCGGTAGAAGTACCGCCTGATCGTTTTCGTCCGGCCCGGGGGAGCTGCCGGCCTCAGGAGCCTTATGGGACTCATCGGCATCATCCGGTGCCTCGGCGAGGACGACGTGCACGTTGGTGCCGGACAGCCCGAAGGCGCTGACGCCGGCCAGGCGCGGCCGGCCGCGGTCCGGCCATCGACGGACGGTGGTGGCGAGTTCGATCGGTAGTTCATCCCAGGGCACGGCCGGGTTGGGCTCGGCGATGTGCAGGCTTGCGGGAATGGTGCGGTGGTGCAGGCTCAGCGCCACCTTGATGAGTCCTACCATCCCGGCGGCGCCCTCGGTGTGACCGATGTTGGACTTCGCCGATCCGAGAACACAGGGCTGGTCGCTCGGTCGGCCATCGCCCAGGACCTCGGCGATGGCGGTGAGCTCGATCTGGTCGCCCATGACCGTTCCGGTGCCGTGGGCCTCGATGTAGTCGATGTCGCGAGGCTCGACACCCGCGTTGCGATAGGCAGTGCGCAGCATCTCGGCCTGGCTGTCCACGCTCGGTGCTGTCACGAAGCCCCCGCCGCGGCCGTCGTTGGTGGTGCCGCTTCCCCGGATGACCGCGTAGATCCGGTCGCCGTCGGCTCGAGCACGCTCCAGGGACTTCAGGATGACGACCGCTACGCCTTCGCTGCGGACGTAGCCGTCCGCGGCCGCGTCCCCGAACCGGGAGCGCCCATAGCGCGACAACACTCCGGCCTGGGACAACGCGATGGACAGGTCCGGCGTCAACATGATGTTGACGCCACCGGCGAGCGCGAGAGTGCTCTCCCCGGTGCGGAGGCTCTGACAGGCCAGGTGGATGGCGAGCAGCGACGAAGCACAGGTCGCGTCCAGCGCCATGCTCGGGCCGCGCAGGTCGAAAGCGTAGGACAGGCGCCCGGCCGCGGTGCCGCGGCCCTCCGCACCGATGGCGCTGTGCATGTCGCAGATCCCGGCCGCGCGCAGCAGCCCGGAGTACTGGGTGGACAGGTAAGCCAGGAAGACCGAGGTGCGGCTGCCAGCCAGGATCCCCCGCGTCTGGCCGGCGTCCTCGAACGCCTCCCACGACGTTTCCAGCAGCATGCGCTGCTGGGGGTCCAGGCGTGCCGCCTCGCGGGGTGAGACGCCGAAGAAGTCGGCGTCGAAGGCGTCGATGTCGGTCAGGAAGCCGCCTGCCTGGCTGGCGATCCGTCCCGGTGCACCCGGTCGAGGGTCATAGAGCGCACCGAACTCGCGATCCGGGGGAATCTGGGTGACGGTGTCGGATCCCGTCCGCAGGACGCGCCAGAACTCGTCCGTGTTGTGAGCTCCGGGAAGTCGGCAAGCCATACCGATGACGGCGATCGGTTCAAGCGGGGGGTTGCTCCCGGCCGGTGAGGCTCCGCCATCCCGGTACCTGTCGTGTGCTGGCGTCCCTGTCATGGCTGGTACGTCCTTCCCTTTGCAATGATCAAAACCACCGGTCTTCCTGGGGCGTCAGCCCTGGTCGACTGGCTGGCTCGGCGGGTTGATGTTCCGCTTCCCGTGGAGATATGGCATGCGTCACATCGATCCGTACATGCAAAGGGTGTGACTAATACAACAAGTCATCCAGACCGTGTTGGCGCTGGCACCGCGAATACCTGGTACTGGCGACGGTCGTGGTGCGGGTACCGGCTACCTGGTACTCGTCCTGATTGCAGGGCAGGTACTGCCAGTACCTGGGACGTGCTACCACGCCGTCGCCGTTGGCCGTGCCATGCGTGCACCCCGCGGGCGGGCCGTTAGGCCGAGCGTCGCCTATCGAGACAGTGGGGAGAAGAGCTGAGACGTTTTTTCCGGATGAATGTCAAACGTGTTGACGAGCGCCTCGAGGGGGACCTCGGGCAGCAGCTCGCCCACTGGCCGGCCGTCCCGCGCGCAAACGAGGTCTGACAGCGCGGCGGTGTACGGCGCGTACCGTGACCGCCAGCGCTGGAAGGTGGCTCGGGCCGTCTGGTAGTCCCGTTCGGCGTGGATTCCGGCGTTGGACAGTCTGCTGATGGTCGTCCAGAAGGACCGTTCCTCCCGCCCGTACAGGCTCGGTGTTGTGCGGATCGCTGTGGCCTGCAGTTCCTTGGTCATTTCCTGGACGAACGCACAGCCCGCCGCGAGCAGTGGGCGTGTTGGCGGTGGTTTGGTGCCCGGCGCGAGGGCGTTGACGAGTGCCGCGACGTCCAGGACGAGCAGGGTCGCGTCCAGCCAGGACAAATCGGGTGATGACGGTAATGCGAGTAGTTCGGGGTAGCTTGTGTGGCTGAGCCGGAGGTCCGCGATCCAGAGATGCCAGGCGTTCATCATGCGATCCAGGGAATCCGGCGTTCCGTCACGCATGTGCGCGACGATGACGTCCTCGGCATCGAGGCACGACCGTGCTTCGCTGGCCAGCGCCCAGACGAACCGTTCACGCCGCTGGTAGGCGGCCGAAACCGCCGTGATCCGGGTCGTCAACGCGATGAAGATCAAAATTAGGCAACCGTATACCGCCAGGGCGAAACCGTGGCCGGTCCATTTCGGGTCATCGAGCCCCAGCACGTATTCCACCGCATGGATGTCAGAGGGCGCGGCTCCAACCGACGCTGCCAGCAGCGCCATCCCGGCAACCGTGCCTGATCCCCACAGCAGCGAGGGGAGAAGCAGCGCCATCGGGCCGACCATTTTGATCACTGAACGGTGAAATCGTTGGCTGGGGAGGTTCCGGCTGATGTTCCGTGAGACCCGGATCAGCACTGGCACCAGCACGAACACGAGCCGCGATGGCCGGCCACGGGGCGCGATCGCGGTCCCGAGCACACCGCGGCCGGTCACGGCCAGGACAACGAGCCCGGTCAGAAAGAGCGCGGTTGCTCCCCCCGCGCTCACAGCTCTCTCTCCGCTCCGAAAGAGCCGGGCATGCGGGGCAGGGGAGTATTCCTGCTCCTTACAACTACCATTAGGATCATCCTCCTGCGGCCTCGATACACGATGCAGGGCCAGCGTGGGCCGCAGGCTTCAAGCGAAACAGAATGAGCTTATGCTGGTAGTCAGGGTTCCAGATCGGACGGTGCCAGTGCGCTGGTAGAGAAAGTAACTTAGAGCGCCCGAGGATAGGA
>NZ_CAKJTM010000028.1:35548-38772 GCF_917627345.1 Protofrankia sp. CiP3
ACCGGGGGCGCCAGCCCGAGGGCAGCCGCGCCCGCATCCGGAGCCAACAGCGAATCAGCCCTGCAGGATCCATGACCAGATGGGCAGTGTGAGGAGCGATACCGGCACCCCGACGCCGACCATCAGGCTGGGCAGCGGAGTAGCCAGGCCATAGCGCATGGCAATCATTGCTCCGGCAACCATCGGTGGCATCGCGGTTTCGAACAGCGCGACCTGGACCCCATGGTCGCCAAGGGAGCCGGCCAGGGCATAGATCCCGAACACCAGGGCGGGGCCGATAACGAGCTTGACCAGCAGACCGATCGCGAGTTCCCGACGCCAGGCACGCACCGCGCCGATACGCAGTTGCAGACCGATCGAGAACAGCGCCAGGGGCGTGAGGGTTGAGCCGAGGGTGGTCAACGCCGCCGTCAGCCAGCCGGGGAAGGCGACCGGACGCAGTACCAGCCCGGTCAGTAATGCGATCAGTGCGGGTGCCGTGAGTAGCCGGCGGGCGATCTCCGCCCGGGTGACACCGGCTCCCGACGCTGTGGCCGCCACCGCGATGACCGCCGTCCCGACGATGATGAACGAGCCGAGCTGATCGACGAGAAGCGCGACCGGAACCGATTCCGCTCCAAAGAAGGCCGTGACCATCGGTATCCCGACGAAAGACGTGTTCGCCACGGCGGTAGTCACGATCAGCGCGCCCACGACGTCCCGGCGCAGGTGCAGGACGCGTCCGACCCAGAGGAAAAGTGTTGCGCTGAAGGCGAACAGCAGATATGGGCCAGCGACGATGAGTAACAGATTGGCAGGAAATATTACGCTGTGTAATACATTGAGTGCCAGGGCGGGCAAGGCTACGTCGAGTACCCAGAAATTGACCATCTGATGGGCACTGTCGTCGACGCGACCGTGCCGCCGCGCCGTGACACCTGCCACGATACCCGCCACCAAACCGACAACCAGGACGAGTAGAGCGGACACCTCCGCATCCTGTCAGGCGGACGGGGAGACCCCGCAGTGGGCCGCGGGCAGCCGTGCCGGCGCCGGTGGATACGCTCCTTGTCGTCCGCGAAGAGCGCCCGGTCGAGGCGGGAACCGAATCGGCCGCAAGCCTGCCTTTGCGTCCCGAGTCGCTCCGGAGGCCCGTCATAGTGTCTGTTTCAGCATCAACGGTCGCCTCGACCACCCTCGCGCTCGGCCCGAGCATCCTGGATGCGCAGCATCTGGCCAAAGCGGGTCTGATCGTTGTGCTTTTGATCATTTTTGCCGAGTCCGGCTTGCTTGTCGGTTTTTTCCTGCCGGGTGACTCGTTGTTGTTCACAGTCGGTCTGCTTGTGTCCAACCACACGTTGTCCACTCCGCTGTGGCTTGCCTGTTTTCTGATCTCGATTGCCGCGATCCTCGGCGACCAGACAGGTTTCCTGTTCGGGCGTAAGGTCGGTCCCACCTTGTTCCGGCGGCCTGACTCGAGGCTGTTCAAACAGGAGAACGTGGGCAAGGCTCGTGAATTTTTCGAGAGATACGGCCCTGTTTCGGTGATTCTTGCCCGTTTCGTGCCTATCGTGCGGACGTTCACCCCGATCATCGCGGGTGTCAGTGGCATGAACTACCGGCTCTTCAGTATCTTCAACGTCGCTGGCGGGCTGTTGTGGGGCAGCGCTGTAACGGTGATCGGATATTTCCTGGGCAAGGTCGACTTTGTGGCCAACCACGTCGAGACGATTTTCATCGGGATCGTGCTGCTATCGGTCATCCCGATCGCCTTCGAGCTGTTGCGGGCGCATCGCCGGGCAACGCGGCCGGCCAAGGGCTCAGGCGGCCCTCGGCATTCGTCGCAGTCGCGCCCGATACCTGATCAGGACTGACGGCGTTGGCCCGCTCGTCCCTGGGCGGAAGATGAAGCGCCCGGTGGGAGACCGCCAACACGGGGGGAGTTGGTAGTCGCCCCACCGGGCACTTCTCAGATTAGTTGGTCGGGGGCCCGTGTGTCCCGTTTGGCAGCCAAAAACCCGCAACGATCGCAAGGTTTTTCTTCGGGTGACCGGGCGGTTCGTCACAGTGTTTGCAAGATCCTGTTCAGGCAGCTATTTATGATCGACTGAAAACGTCCGGAGGCGCCGTGCCGTCAATAGGTCCTGTATGGCTTGAGAGCGCCCGGCAATAATGGTATGGATCAAGAAGTTGGGTTGGGGCGGCGCGTGCCTCGCGAGGCGGCTGCGGGAGCCACCGGAGGTGTTGCGACGAGCCGCGCTACCCATCCATCGCGCGGCGATGGATGGGTAGCGCTGACGCGAGATGTGTGCCCCAACCCCACGATACCGCGTCTCCTGGTGCTGAGCGTGCTGAATTAATATTACCCAACTTACCTGACAGGCGAGTGCGGTGCTTGTGTGCCCTGGGTTCCGTCCGGCGTATGGGACGTGCCGGCTCCAGTAGGCACCCCACGTCCGGGCGGTGTGGGAGACAAGGCTGTGTGAAACGCTGTACCGGGCATGCAAGAGTCATGTCATAACGGAAGTCATCTGACAGAAAACGAGGTTGGCTGATGTCCTCACTTGACCGCGGCACGCCCCCGGACCCGTTCGATCTTCTCCCCCGCGTACCGTCTTTCACGCTCAGTAGTGGCGACTTCTCCGATGGCGGCACACTTGCTCTATCGGCGGTCCACACCAGCGCAGGTGGGGAGAACCTCTCGCCGCACCTTGCGTGGACGGGCTTCCCCGCGGGGACGCGGAGCTTCGTTGTCACCTGTTTCGACCCGGACGCACCGACGGGCAGCGGTTTCTGGCACTGGACGCTGGTCGACATCCCGCTCTCGGTCACCGAACTGCCTCACGGCGTGGCAAGTGGTGATCTTCTGGGGCTGCCATCAGGGTCGTTCCACGTACGGAACGACTACGGTACGGCGGATTTTGGTGGCGCCGCGCCTCCGGAGGGTGATCGTCCGCATCGTTACATTTTCGCGGCCCATGCGGTCGACGTCCCGTCGCTCGGGCTCCCTGACTCTGTCTCGTCCGCGGTTGTCGGGTTCAACCTGGCGTTCCACACTCTTGCCCGCGGTGTCCTGCGGGCTACCTACCAGCGTTGACGCCTTCCCGGATATTGTTGTGAATCCGGCCCTCGTGGGCGCCCGCGGCCTCCCACAACAGGTCGTCTGGGACACGGTGGGCAAGGATCGCCAGGCGCGGGTAGGTTGGCCTACATGATTCGCAAGCTTGTGCTTCTCGTTGTCGTTG
>NZ_CAKJTM010000028.1:39390-57006 GCF_917627345.1 Protofrankia sp. CiP3
CGCCCCCTGATCCTTGAGGCTTCCGCTCTGCTGCTCCCGTTCTCGGTTTCGAGGGATTAACCCACTGGTAGTAGTGTTGTGGTTGAGTTCCCTTTGGCAACCTTTGGGTCTCCTTACTGTTTGTGCCTACTTTGTAGGCAAAGCGTTGTGAGATCTGCTTGTCGGATGGGGACGCCCGGGATCGAACCGGGCGCCTGGAAGGTGGCTCCGGGCGTGAAGGGGACGGATGACAAGCAACAGCAGCTTGCGCGTTGGCGAATCACGGCGCCTGGTCCGCTCCAGCGGATCGGATGACGGCACCCCGCGGCCTCGCGAGGTTGCCGTTGGTGCTGGTTTAGGAGGATTCGCAGCTATTGTTCTGCTTGTTGTCTCGGCTGTCCTATCGGGCGGCGGGCAGCACGCGGCGACCGTGGCCCGTCCTGGCGCATCAGGTGAAGGGACGGCCGGAGTGGCAACACCCGTACCCGATGTCGTGGGTCTTCCCGGACAGGACGCACGGGACGCGGTGGCGACGGCATCGGCCATGGCCACGCGACCGCCAGCCCACTCGGATGACGGCCCAAGGATGGCGGCGGCCGGCGCGACGTCCGTGTCTGTACCGGTTGAAGCACCGACACCGCCGGCTGGCCTCGGTCCGCGCAGCGACGAGCCGATGGGCTCAGGGAGCACCGTATCGACCGTGGCGCCCACCCCGGCGGTGCCGCCCTCGGTGTCCCCAGAGCCAGGCACGACAGCTGGTGTGGCCGTGCTGATGCGGGGGAGCGACTCGTCCAGCCCGGCTTCGCCGGGGCCCGAACCGGCTCCTTCCTGCCCGGAAGATTCCAATTTTGCCGGATCTCTCCTGCGTTCCCTGGGTCTTGCGCCCTGCGTTCCCTGATCCCGGTAGATGGCTGTGGGATGAAGCGCGGGTGGTGCTCCCGTGGAGCACAACCCGCGCCCTCGCCGTCTGCCACCGGTTGCCCGGCTGGCCGCGGCGTGCCGTACCCTTAGAGGGGATTTCCCGAAGGGCGTCGTGTCGCCTACCGGGGGCGTAGCTCAATTGGCAGAGCACTGCCTTTGCAAGGCAGGGGTTCGGGGTTCAAATCCCCGCGTCTCCACCAGAGTTGCCATGTTTGAACCCCGGTTGATCTTGGTCGACCGGGGTTGATCTTTTTCGATGGGAAGCGGGCCGTAGGGCCGCTGCTGGGGCATGCGGCCGGCGAGGCTCGGCGCCTGCCCGTGTGGGCCGGGGTCGTCGTCGTGCCGGTCGGTCTCCGCCGCGTTCTCAGGATCTTGGGTGTCCTCGATGAGGCTTCGTGTCTCACGGGCGAGACGGACGTCGAGATCCTCGGCGAGGAGCTGAGCGAGGGGGCTGCACGGATCAGCGCCCGCGAGGGTGTGTCCCAGGACGTAGAAGCGGTGGAAGGTGGCCTGGTTGAGCTGCTGTTTCACGCTGTCGGGCGCGGTGCGGTAGAGCGTGTGGCTGTCCTCGCAGAGCAGCATGATTCGGTCGATGGCGTCTTCAATGGTCTTCCACTGAGCCTGGCAGGTGTCGAGGACCCGGCGGGCGGCGTCGAGCGCGCGGCGTAGCCGCTCTTGTTCCTCCTTGAAAAGATCTTCGTCGACTGTGTCATTGAGGTGAAGACGTAGGAGCTTGCGGCGTTCCTCGTCCAGGCTGATGATTTTCTTCTTCTGGCGGGTGGCTTCGGCGTGGCCGTGGGTGGCGATCGTGCGGGCGGCGGCGACCACGAGGCTGCGGATGTGGGCGCGCTGGGTGTCGGTGAGGCTGACGCGGGTCCACCATTGTTCGACTTCCCGTTCGACGAGTTCGACGCGGACGTAGGGCTGGGTGCAGGAACGGGTGTCGCGTTGGCGGCCGAGACAGTAGAAGTATGGGTAGATCCCGCCCCATCGGCCGGTCGCGTTGATGATTCCCATCCGGGAGCCGCACTCTCCGCAGAACAGCGATCCTTTCAAGTGATGGAAGTGTCGCTGTGGTTTGTCTCCGGTTTTATTCCGTGCCCGAAGAACGGCTTGAACCTGGTCGAACGTCTCGCGGCTGATGAAGACAGGGTGGCGTCCGTTCTCGTAGAGAACGCCGTCGAACCGGACACACCCGATGTAGTAGGGGTTGGTGAGTATCTTGTGGACGTGGGATTTGTTCAGGGGCCGTTCCGGGTATTTCGTGGTGGCGCGGTTGGTCAGGCCTCGGGCCTGGAGGGCTGTGGTCATGCTGGCGAGGGTGTAGCGGCCGGTGGCGAATTCCTCCCAGGCCCATCGGACGTGTTCCCACCGGTCGGGGTCAAGGCTGATTGATCGGATTTCTCGGCCGTCGAAGCGTTCACGGATGTTGAGATACCCGATGGGTGCCAGGCCGGGTGTTCCGCCTTTGCGGGCTTTCTCGGACATCTTGAAACTGATGTCCTTCCCGCTGGCAGCGGACTGGAACTCGTTGACCGACGACAGGATGCCGTGGACAAGCATGCCGACCGGTGACTCGTCGATGTTCTCCGTCGCGGAGACGAGTTGGACACCGAGACGTCGTAGCGCCATGGAGAAGATCGCGTCTTCGTAGCGGTTACGAGCAAAACGGGACAGCTGGTACACGATGACCATGTCGACGTCACGCTCGCGTTCGATCCGGTCGAGCATCTGACGGAACGCTTCGCGCTTCTCCAGGTCCTTGTAGGCGGACCTGCCGGGTTCGATGTACTCGCCGACTACGTCGGTGTTGAGCTGCTGGGCCTTTTCACGGGTCTTGCGTCGCTGCGCGGGTAGCGAGATGCCTTCGGGGTCGTAGTCGGTGTTGACCTGATCTTTCCCTGACACGCGCAGATAGAGGATTGACCGCAGCCGTCGCGTGCCGTCGCCGACAACAGGGACTGGCTTGGCGGTCGTCATACTGGTAGGAAGGTCCAGCGGTATGTCACGTTGCGGACGGGTCACGGCTGCGGCTCCTGTTCATCGTGATGCGGATATGTCGACTCGGGCTGCTCCGTGGGAGTTTTCGGCGCGGGGTCGCGTTCGCGTACCGGGTATCTGCGACAGATATCCTTGAACAGCGCCCGGAGTTCGTTGGTTGCCTGGTCGGGCATCTCGTACTTCGCGGCAAGGTAGGCGGCGAATGTTGGAAGTGTTTCCGGAGGGATGTAGCCGGCGAGCGCGAACAGGTCTGTGTGGTCGATGCCCAGGACGTGCGCGATGCGTTGGAGGGTGCCGGGTGCCGGGTGGTGGTAGTCGCCATACTCGACGCGGGAGAGATAGGAGTGGCTCACTCCCGTACGTGCGGCCAGTTGTCGCAGGGACAGCCCCGCTTCCTGTCGTTTCCTGCGCAGATATGCACCGAGCGTCACCGCGTCGGACAGGCGTTCGTCCGGATCATCGATCGGGGTCATGGGCGTCTTTCCTTCCTCGTCCCACGACACGATAAAAGATCACGGTTCGTTTTGTAAACAGTCCTGTCCTGGTATCACTGTTGGCCGCTGCTACTGGGCTCGGTGCGGCGGTTCTTGGTCGGGCGGAGCCGGTTGCGGCGTGTGGGTCGGATGTTCCGCGCGTCAGTGGACGATGCTGTGTTGTCGATCGTCATGTCTGTAGCCCACAGCAGCAGTGCGCCCGCGAACACGCGAAGATCAATTTCTTTGCGCGGATGGGCAACAACGATGACGCGAGGGCGTGCCAAGCCGAAAACCTCCGGACTGGAGAGGCAGGAAGCAAAGGGAGCGGCACAGGTGGTCGCGTGTATCGGCAGGGGCGTCCGCACGGTTGTCTGACGCTTGGCCGGTTGCTTTGCACGGGCGTGGCCCCGGGGTGTCGGGCTGTAGCGTGTAGCGGCCGGGTGGGGTGCCGGTGTGGCTCCGGGCCGGGTTTCGGGGGTGGACCGCCGGGTGCTGCTACCTGCTACAGCCGACTGTTTGCGCTGGTCGGAAGGGGTGCGAGGGTAGCGGGGGTTGTAGCGTTGGCGCTACAGCGACCCGGTGCGTGCTACCCGTCGCTGGCCGGGTCGGCACGCCGGACGGCGGCCGTGATGTCGGTGGCGCGGGCGCCGCGGCGGACCAGACCGCCGGCACGGACGTTCGCCGAGGGCACCCCGAGATCACGTAGCTGTGCGCTGATCGCATCGGCGGTGATGTCGGTGTAATGCTCCGGGAAGCGGGTGGCCAGCCGGGCGGCGAGGTCGGCCCAGTGCAGCCCGGATTCACCGGGCGCAAGCAGCGTGGCGACATCGGCGAGCACGTTACGGGGCGTGCGGACGGTGGTCTGTCCGGCGGCGTGGCCCGACAGGGTGCCGAGTCGTTCGCGGAGTGCCCGGCCGGTGGTGAGGATCTTTTCGGCGTCCTGGGCATCGGCCAGGAAGGTCCGGACGGTCGGGTTGGCCTCGCTCGCTCCGCGCAGGATGCCGACGCCTTTGTACTGCGGGAGCAGGGTGGAGGAGTCGAGCCCTTCGGAGTAGGCACCGGCGCCCAGGACAAGGTCACTGACCTGCCAGGAGCCGGTCCGTAGCGCGAAGCGGATGAGGTGGTTGTCCCGGAAGTCGGTGAACTTCCGGGCGACGTCGCCCCCGCTGCCGATCCCGGAGGGACGTTGGGTGGCGTCGCCGAGCAGGACACCGGCGGCGGGGGCGACCCGGACAAGGTAGACGAGCAGGTCGGCTATCTCCTGGTCGGCGGCTGGGTTGCCGGTGTTGAAGTACTCCTGGAACTCGTCGAGCAGCAGGAGGTGAACGGGCATGCCGTAGTCGAGGTTACGGGCGATCGCCCGGGTGAGTTTGCCCTCCGGGCAGACGTCGGACGGCAGGTCGGACAGGCGCACGTAGCGTTGCCGGACATCTTCTTTGATCGCCCGTAGCGTGTCGATGAGCGTTTCGACGGGGTCGCCGTCACGGGTCGGGGCGAGCCCGAAGGAACACCGGTCCGCGACCAGGGCGAAGCGTCGCCAGTCGGGTTTCCCACCCCCGTCGAACACGCTGATCGTCACGTACGGGTCGAGCGCCGCGTATAGCGCCAACGCGCGCAGGGCGAAGGTTTTACCCTGCCGGGGCTGCGCACCGACGAGGATCGAGGTGAACATCAGGTCGATGGTGACCGCGCTGCCGCGTTCGTCGACGCCGAACGGCGCCGGTGTCCAGATGTCGGTGGGTGTGCAGGCCAGTAGCGGTGTGCGTCCTGCCGGGACGGCGAGGGGATCACGGTCGGCGACCCACAGCCCGTGCCGGCGGTGCGAGGTCGGGTCGCGGGTCAAGAACACCTGTGCGGTCGCGACGTCCAGTCCGGAGGCGATCGCGTCTCGGGCGCGGACCGCGTCGCCGAAGCCCTTCCCGTAGGGGAGGTCGACCAGGACGCGGGAGCCTTCGCCGTCGCGCGACATCGGGGAGCCGAACTCGATCTGTTGGCCGGGTTTGTCCGGCATGCCGAGTCGCGCGGCGTAGTAGGCGCGTAGCACCACATCGGCTGTCAACCGCCGGTAGCGGGGGGTCACCACCGCGGAGGGCAGGAGCGGACGACCAGCGGGCCGTCCGAACCGGGCCAGGACGACAAGTGCCGTCCCGCCGAGAAGCAGCGTGACCAGCCACGGCAGGACATCGACGACAGCAGGTAGCCAGAGCAAGCCCCATCCGAAGGCGAAGAACTCAACGGCGAGCGTCAGGCCGCGTCGTAGGCGGGTGGCTCGGACCTCACGGTGCAGCTTCAGCCAGGAAGCCGGGTCAGCGGCCTCGGCGGTCGTGTGCAGCAGGACGGCGGCCTCGGTGCACCACCACCAGCGGCGTTGCCTGTCGATCAGACGAGCGGCGCCGACCGCTGCCGTCCAGGTGGTCAGCAGCGTGTACCAGGGCAGCCGGACGGCGTGGAACGCGGCCACATGGGTGAGATGCCCGGCCGTGTGCCGCACGGTCGGCGCCAGGGAGCCACGGCGCAGACCGGACGGGATGATCGGCTGGCGTTCGCCGTCGGACCACCGTCGACCGGTCGCCGTGGTGTCGGCGATGTCGACCGGTACCGGCCGGGCGGTCGGGTCGGGTACAGCGTCCAGGGGTATGTCGTAACTCGACGTGAAACGGATGGATCCTGTCGGCTCCGGAGACGCCGCGGGCCGGTAGGGCTCCACAAGCTGCGAGCCGCCATCGCTGGTCGCGTCGGTGTCGGGCGGGCCGGTCGTGGCTCCGTCGTGCGGCGGGGTCGGGGATGTGGCGTGGTAGCCGGTCAGGTCGGGCAGCCACCCGTCGGGTCGATCGACCGGGACGGGCAGCCGGTCGGTCGGCGAACCGGGATCGGCCGGCACCAGTGGCGCGCGGGGGTCGTCAGTCGTCATCGTGGCTCTCCATTGACCATCTGTTGGCTCCGGCGAACAGGTCGAGCACGAGGGAGGTGTCCATCCACGCTCCTGTGATGGCAAGCGCATCTGGTGGATAGGGTGTGCCGGGCGCACGAAAGGAACCGCACGGAAAGAACGAGGAATGACGGTTTTTTCATCGGGCGCCCGGCACTCGTGGATGGTTCAGGTCACGGTGCGATATCGGGAATCAGCCGGGAAAAATGACCGACGGCGAACGACAGGGCATCGGTGATTTCTTGTCGCATGACGGCGGCCGTGCCGGACGCGGCGAGGTAGTAACCGACCACGACACACAGGATTCCGGCGAGCAGTGAAAGACGGCGTGAACGCGCCGCAAGGGCCAGTGGAAGAACAAGGGCAGCGAGTCCCAGAAGAGCAGTCACGGGACAGCCCGCCTTTCGGAAGAGAAAAAGGGAGTCGTGCCGGGAAGGTGAAACAGGCCGCGGGGTGTCAGCCGTGGGTACGCGGGTTGTCCGGGTCCAAGCCGGGCATGCGGGCGGCATCGGCCGACTCCAGGTCGATGTCAGGAGTGGCGTTGTCCGTGCCGGGCGTGCCGTCGCTGGTCCCGGCGTCGGCGTCGCGGGCGGTGGTGTAAGCGTTCCAGGCTCGGTTGCTGGCCCGGTAGGCGCGGGTGGAGTCGTTCGCGGCGATGGCGAACAGGCGCCACCAGGCCGCCCGTTCGGTCGGGTCGTCGCACTGCTCCGCGTGGGTGCTGACATGCTCGAGCAACCGTGCGGCGATGTCGACGCGGACGCTGGCACGCCTGGTCCGGGCGCGCAGGTCAGCGATGGTGAGCTCCGGCCGGTTCAGGTTGTCTCCCTGCGGAGGCTCCCCGGTCAGCGCGCCTGCTACCGCGGCATCACGGGCGTACTCGGCGACCGCGAACGCCTGTGGTGTCAGCGTGGACAGATGCTCGCTGACCATGCCCAACGCGGCCGACACGACCGGATGATCGGTGTCTAGCCGTATCTCGTGAACGAGCGTGGACAGGCGGAACAGATCGTCCAGGTGCGTCGATGCGCGTTCGGCCCGGTTGCGCAGGTCGTCGGCCGTGATGAAAGAAGCGTTCAGGCCGTCATCGGCTTGAGTCATACGAACATCATCTCTTTCTTAAGATTCCTCGGGTTTCTGTCGTCGCGGTCGGCGCTTTCCGAGAGGGTTCAGCGAAGCTGGTTGACCGCCCAGAAAACGGTGACGACGAGGATGCCGACGAGCAGGAACGGCAGGATGGTCGGGAGGAGTTCAACAAGCACCCATTGGAGGCCGGTGAAGAAAAGAATGAGGGCTGCGGTGCCGGCAATCCAACGGGTGATGGTCCCCAGTGGCGACCGATAGTAGTAGCGCGGCATGGGAGAATCTCCAGGTCGTGAGCAGGCGTCGGCCGGGTCCAGACGGCGCGTCCGGTTTTCTTTCGTCGGTTCGCGGTCGTTCCGTAGCGGCCTTTGTGGACACTGCCTATGGTGCTCCGGTCACCTGCTGGAATTCACCGGGTGAAACCGCTTGATTCCTGCTGGGATAGCGCCGGGGAACGGCGGAAAGATGCGGGGAAAGTGCGGGGCGAGGTGCGGCGGGACTGCTGGAGAAGTGTGGGGAAACCGCTGGCCGCGGGGCATCCGCCCAGCTCAGGGTGTCTGCCCGTCCGGCCGGGCAGACGCGGCGGCGACCGGCGTAGAAGGCCGGTAAGTGGACGCTGTCGTCGGTAAACGGCGCCAAAAGTGGTGGTTGGGCGCCAAACATGGCATACTTCTGTGCTGTCCCGGACGGAATACGTCCCCCGGCACGGTCCGGGACACCGCGAGTCCTCAGGAAGGAGGCGAACCGACGGGGGACGCCGCTGGGGGCCACGAAGGCCCCTGTCGACACCCGATGCACACACCGCCCGTTGACTTCGACGAGCTCCGCACCGAACTACGGCGCGCGCTGCGCCACGGCGCCCGCGCCCGTTCGCTTCTGGATCATCCAACCCTCGTCGATGTCCTCTGCCCGGTCCCGACTGGCGCTGATCGCCACGTCGCGGAACGGGCGTTGGAGGCTTCCAACCTGATCGCGCAGGCGGTCGACGCTCTCGACTCGCCGGTTGACCGCATCATGTCGATCATGTTGTGTCTCCGGACGGGCACATCCGGGATGACCCTGTCGAATCGTCGCCGACATGCCGCTGACGTCTTGGAGATTCAGCCGGTGACGTTCCGGTCGGAACGGCGCTATGAGCAGGCGTTCGTGACCGAACTCGCGCTCGAGATCTACCGGCGGATCCGGGGGCTCGACTGAGGAACGGGGCCGCTCCCGTACAGGAGCGGCCCCGTCGCGCGTATGACGGGGTCAGCGGCTGGCGGCCCAGCGGGCGATGTGCGCGGTGACGGTGTCGAGGTCGGTCCGGGGCCGGCGGGTCTGCCATACCTGGTGGGCGGCGGTGAGCTTGCCGACGAGTTTGTCGAGGAGTGCCTGTCGCTGCCCGGCGGGCAGCGGGGGGCCGGTGAGCAGTTTGGTGTAACGGACGGTGTCGACGACCGCGGACTTCACGCGTTCGTGGGCGAGGTAGATCGGGAGGTCTGTCTGCCAGCCGTCGGACGCCGCGCCGGGCACGGCGCGCGCCCAGCGGTCCAGGAGGGTGTTGTGCTCGTCGGGCTGGTAGGCGGTCTTGTGGAGATGGACGGCGAGATCATAGACAGGGTCGCCCCACAGCGCCAACTCCCAGTCAAGGAAATAGGTCCGCCCATCCGCAAGGATCATGTTCTTGCGGTGGATATCGGTGTGCAGGAGCCGGAACGGCCGGGGCCGCAACCGGGCCCAGCCGTGTCCGATCGTGGTGAGGGGTTCGACGGGCATGCCGAGGTCAGCGAACAAAGCGCCGAACGCGGGCAGAAAACGGGTGTGGACGTCAGCGGTGACCGCGGACAGCCGGCCGGCGAACCCGCCGGTGTCGCCGTCGGCGGGCCAGCCCGGTGGGACGGCCGGTATGCGGTCGCGGGGGATGGCACCGAGCTGTCCGAACAGGTCGGCGACGTCGTCGAGGACGTGGGACGGGACACGGACCCCGCGCGGGGCGAGATCGTCGAGGAGCTGCCCGTCGATGAACGCATGGACCTGGAAACGGGGGTCGTCCTGGGTGTGCAGGAGCCGGGGGGCGTGGGCGACCCTGGTACGGACGGCGCGCAGCACCGCGGGTTCCGCCCAGATGGCCAGGTCCATCACGTCGCTTCCCGGGATGGGAATACGGACGATCACCGGGCCGGTCGGGGTGTCGAGCCGGACGTTGTCGTGGTAGAAACCCGACGCCGCCTCGGTGCGGGCGAGCGCCGCCCGGTACAGCTCGTCGGGTGTCCAGACGTGGCCGTCGAGGATCTCGGCGGTGTAGGCACGCAGGGGCGTGTCGATCGCGTCGAGGGTGCTACGGGGCTGTATCGCCGTTCGGGCCCGGCCGGCGGCGGCGGTGACGGTGGCGTCGGTGATCCCCAGACGGTTCAGGGCATGGGCGGCGAACAGGATAATGGTGGGGTAGACATCGGCGGCTTCGAGTTCCTCGACGGTGTGGCGCAGCGCGGTGACGGCTTCGTCCATCCAGCCGCGCCGGGCGTGCAGCAGCCCGGTGTAGAGCTCGGCGCGGGCCCGGCCGGAACGGTACCCGGCCTGGTCGAGGACGTCGCGGGCGGTGTGGAGCGCGGCGTCGGCCGCGTCGAGGTCACCGAGCCGGAGCCGGGCGACGGCCAGCGCGGTGTAGGCCTTGCCGAGTTCGTGGCGGGCACCGATGTCGCGGTGGACTGCGATGGCTCGGGCCGCGGCGTCGATCGCCTGGTGGGCGTCGGTGAGGCAGAGGAGTTCCGCGCGGTTGGTGTCCAGGTCGGCGAGACCGAGGGTGCTGCCGGAGGCCTGGTAGAAAGCGGTGGCTTCGTCGAGGTGGCGGCCGGCGGTCTCGACGTCGAACGCGAAGCGGGCGGCGAGGTGACGTAACCGGGCGATATGACCGCGGAACTCGGTGTCGTCGGTGGGGGTGAGCGCGTCGAGGGCGTCGGCGAGGGCATCGGCGTCGCGGAAACGGCCCTGGGCCATGTGCAGGTCACAGGCCCACAGCCCCGCCTGTAACCGGGGCGCGCCGGTGGCCTGCTCCCACACCCGGGTGAACAGCGCGAGAGCGGTCCGGGTGTCCCCGGCGATGCGCTGGCCATGGGCGGCGGCGACCGCGAGGCGGGCGCCGACCGCCGCGGTGAGGTCGGCCGCGGCGGCGGGCCCGACGGCGAGACGCAGCGCGGTGGGGGCGTGGCCGAGCCGGACAGCGGCTTCGGCTTCCAGGCACACCAGCGTGTCGGGTAGGTCACCGACATCGCCGGGTGATCCGAGTGTCAGCCGGGTGCGCAGGTCGTTGGTGAGCCCGGCGGCGGCGCTGTGACCGCCATAGCGCACGGCCCGGTCGGCGTAGTCGAGTAGTTCGGCGCCGCTGATACTGCCGGCGGCCAGGCCGTGGAAGACCGCTTCGCGTAGCGCCCGGGCATGCGCGGGCCCGTCTCCCTCGGCGGTGAACGCAGTGGCCCGCTGGTCCCACAGGGCGCGCAGGGCGGTATGGACGTCGTGGGTGACCCCGACGGGCAGGCGGGCGGCCAGGGCCGCGCTCATGAGCTGGTGGAAACGCAGCGCGTCACCGGCGGGGTAGACGAACGAGTACGCGGTCAGGGACTCCCAGGCGAGCCGGTCGCCGGGCAGGTGGAACCGCACGGTCAGCAGCCGGAAGACCTCGTAGTCGAACAGCCGGGCCGGGCTGAGGACCTCCATGGTCCGGATCTCGTCGGCGGCGACGTGCTCGAGGAACCGGGCGAGGATCTGCGACTGAGACCGCGACACGGCCGTGTGGTCGGTGCCGGCGGTCTGCTCGTAGGTGTCGACGGCCAGGTGGAGGTAGAACGGCAGGCCCGCGCTCGCCTCGGCGACGGTGCGCTGGTGGGC
Source organism: Protofrankia sp. CiP3 (assembly GCF_917627345.1). Taxonomy (NCBI): domain Bacteria; kingdom Bacillati; phylum Actinomycetota; class Actinomycetes; order Frankiales; family Frankiaceae; genus Protofrankia; species Protofrankia sp. CiP3. The sequence continues at coordinate 50,641 of NZ_CAKJTM010000028.1, forward strand.
CGGGTCGGTGATCCCACCGGTTTCGAGCAGGGTGAGGCGGGCGGCCATCGGGAGGCCGTCGATATCGTGTTCCCGCACGACGTCGGCCCATTCGGAGTCGTCGGTCTCCCAGCGCAGCGGTTCGCGGCTGGCGATGACGACCAGTCCGGTGTCCAGCTGGGCGCACAGGTCCCGTAGCCAGCTGTCGGCCAGGTGCGCACGGCCGGACCGGATGGGCGCGGGGACCAGCGCCTCGTAGCTGTCGATGAACAGCACGTATGACGTGTCGGTGCTGCTGTCGCGTAGGTCGGCGGCGAACAGGTAGGTCACGGCGTCGGCGAGGTCGCTGTTCGGTAGGTCGTCGAGGGTTTGCAGGGTGCTGTCTCGTCGTACCCGCATCCGGCGGCGGACGTCGGACGAGCCGCGTTCCAGGATCCGGACCAGACCACGCGCCGTGCCGAAGAACGGGAGGCCGGCGACCGTGTCGATGACGTCGGTGAGAATGGAGCTGCCGTCCAGGAACGGCAGCTCGGCTTTGTCCAGCCGTAGGTGCGGGTGGAGGCGTTGCCACAGCACGGTGTAGGCGATGTCGAACCGGTCGAAGTGGACGCCCTGGGTGCCGAGGTCGCCCCGGAGTACCGCGAGGGCGTCTTCCTGCTGGCGCATCGCTGGTATCTGGAGGTCGAGGGTGGCGGTGTGGTGGGTTGCGTGGGCGCGGTCGGTCAGTTCGCGCAGGAGCCGGGACTTCCCGATGCCACCGACGCCGGTGAGGTTCAGGATGCGAGGCCCGCTGCCGGGGTGTTCGAGTGCGGTGGCGAAGGCTTCGAGGATCGGTTCCCGGTCGACGAATTCCCGTTGTAAGGCGGCGACGCGACGGAATCTCGGCGCGGGGACCATGGCGCACTCCTGATGCTGGTCGGCTGTCACATGCCTGGTGCCGTTCGGCGGATGCGGGGTTTATGGAACGGGGGTTTTCGATCTCGGCCGGGGCGTGTGGGTGAACGTGGTCATTCGTCGGTGGATGGCTGATCTCGATATTTTTTGATCCATGCGCGGACTTGTTCGTCGTCCCAGACCCGGCCGCTGCGTGTTGTGCCGATAGGTGCGGGAAATGTGTCGCGGCGGCTGATCTGATCGGCGCGTTTGCGGGAGACACCGCCGAGGAGCACGGCGACGTCACTGATCGTGATCAAGACCACTGTCCCCACGCTAAGACTTCCCATGTGGGGAGTTCCCAAGGTGGAAGCCCTGGGCTAGCGTGTCGCGCATGACCATGCTCCGAGCAGCCTCGACAGCACACCGCGAACGACCGCATACTTCCCGCGGGGACGAACCGCCCTGGAGGCGCCCGTGGACGCTGCGCAGCCACCCGCTACCGGCACACTCGACCGGCGCCGCGCGCTCCTGGCAGGGAGCGGCCTCGTGACGGCTGGCGTCGTCGGCGACATACCCCAGCCGACCACTCCCGACCAGCTCCGTGGCCTCGCCGACACCCTCGACGGAGCCTTCGAGTACCTACCTGCCCGTCAGATCGCCTACCTGACGCACCACGCCGACAAGCACGGGCGGGCGATCCTCGCCGACTGCGACCGAGGGTCGCGCGACTACGTCCAGGCGTGTGCCGCTGTCGGCATGCTGGGCGCGACCAGGGCGGCGGCCCTGTTCGATCTCGGCGACCGCATCCGTGCGAACACTCTCTACGAGAAAGCGTTCGACGACCTCGGCCGGGGAGACCATCCCGTCGCCCAGCTCTGGGTGCTGGGCCGGCAGGTGATCCATGAAACGTTACAGGCCCGGCCGGTCCTCGCCGTCACCCTCGCCACGCACGCCCGGGTGTTCGCCGCCCGACACGGCCTCGATGGCCATCCCGCCTGGGCGCGGCTGCTGGTCCAGGCCGAAGCACGCGCGCTGATCGCCATACGTCAGGTCGCACGCGCCGAGTCGGTCCTGCGGGAAGCCGCCGACGTCATGACCGCGGCGCCGTCCACCCGGGTGATCGGGCTGCATCAGCAAGGTATGTCCGCCGCCGAGTTCTCCACGTCTATGGCTACCCGCTACAACGAACTCGCCGACGCCGAGCCCCGACAGGCCGACGTGTACGACGACCGTGCCCAGGCAGCTTCGTACATCATCGCCGCGTGGCCCGACCTCGACCAGGCTGGTGCGACCGGGCTGCGTTCCTACGTCCGGCTGGAACTCGCTCGGGTCGTCCTCGACGACGACCCGAAGATGGCGGCGGAACTACTCATCGATGTCGCCGACGTCTCCCAGCAGCGTCCCGTCGACCACCTGATCGGCCAGTACCACACTGTTGCCCGTACCATCGCTGACCGTGATATCGGCCTCGGCCGGCAACTCACCGACCGCCTCCGTGAATGGCGCGGACCCACCGCGGGCGGCGGCATCACCCGGCGTTTCTTCGCGTAGCCAGAGCGGTCCCGGGCCGCCACAGGGCACTGCCGGACGAGCCGGACCGGCTCTACTCGACAGGAACCCGGCGTGATGGGGGCCCTGGCCGTTTGGCCGGGGCCCCCATCACGCCGGTAGCCGTGATCCCGATTCCTGGTGCCGGGCGGCTATCGTCCGGCGGGCGGCGAGGCATTACCAGTCTCGTATCCAGTCCAAGACCGCACGTCCTTTCTGGGTCAGGACGCCTCGTTCCTCAAACGACACCAGGAAGGACCGTATCTCACCGGCGATCTCACTCCGGACGTCATTCTCACTGCAGGCGTCACCGAGTAGGCCAAGCGCGACCGCCAGCTCTTCTACCAGATCGACACGATCCGGCTCCCGGCGGTACAACACCCGGCGGATATCCGCCGCCATCACGAACAGCCGGCGGGCTTCGTCGCTCTTTCTGGCGGTCACTGAGCGTGATACAGGTCAGGGGGGTGGGGCGAAGGTAGGAGTGTCCTCATCGGAGCCGCGCCAGAGGTATTCGGTCAGCCGCCGGCCTGCCTCCCGCTCCTGGGCGGGATTGGCCGGCAACGGCCAGCGCAGCTGCTGGTAGAGGACGGTGCGGTGCTGGTCGTAGGCTGCCTCGACCAGATCGCCGAACAGCTGCGCCCGCGCCGGTACGACCAGGACCACCGCGACCGCGGCGACGGCCAAGCCGGCCGGGACGGCCAGCAGGGTGAGTGGGGCGAACGCGCAGAACAGCAGCCCCCACACCGCTGCGGTCACCGCGGCGTCGAGACCGGCGCGGGCAGCGAGCAGGTCGGCGCGGGTCGTCTCGGGCAACGCCGGCCACAGCCGGGGCCACAGGACCACGGTGTCCAGGCCGTACTTGTCGACTGGCCGGCGTTCGGCCGCTCGCAGGATGTTGCCGATCGGGGTGGGCAGGAAGTAGCCGGCCGCGGCGGGCCGGCGTCGGCGTCGGCGTTCCAGCCGGGTGTAGGCGGCCAGCTCCGCGGCATCCGGGGTAGCCGGGGGGCGGACCCGGTCGTAGGCGGTCTGCCATTCCCCTGCGTCCGCGTCGGCCCGGGTGGCGAGCCAGCCGGCCAGCCGGTGGCGCAGCGGGTCGGCCCAAGCGGGCCAGTAGCCCTCCAGCAGCCGTAGCACCGGGGTGGCGGTATGGGCGACGACGACGCCGGAGGTGGCGACGGCAAGCAGCACCGTCACGATCACTGCCGTCTGGGTGGCGGTACTGTGGCGGTCCAGCCAGGTGGTGTGGGTGCTCAGGGTGTGCAGACCACCATGATGGTAGGTCCAGGCGGCCAGTCCACCCAGCCAGAACATCAGCGCCGGGATGGACACCGCCGCCCACCGGTCGGCGAGTTTGCCGCCGGCGGCCTCCCAGAACGCGGTCAGCACGGCAGGCTCAGCCGCGGACCAGCGGGGTCTGATGGGTTGGGCAGGCCGGGACCGGAGTGGCGACGTCGGGCCGGTACCAGACATAGTCGCCCCGCGGGCAGGTGAAGCGGGCGGCACCACCGACCGGCCCGGGGTCTCCCGGGGGGATGGCCCTGCCGCCGGGGGGCTGCCGGGACAGGTAGTGAGGCTGGTGGTATGGCGGCCGGTAGTCCGGTGCGTCGCGCAGGACCTCGGCGAGGAACCAGGCGGTGTCCGCCTGGCCGTCGAGCAGCGCCCGCAGCTGACGGGCAGTGGCCGCCGGGTCGGCCGGGTCGGTGAGTTCCGCGGCGAGCTGATGGTCCAGCGCGTGGGCGGCTGCCGGGGCGAGTAGACGCGGCAGATAGGGGCGGATCGCCCGCGCCGCCTCGATCACCCCGGTGCTGTCGGTCTCCATCGGTCCCTTCTCCTGTGTGTTGGGGTGGTGTGGGTCTGGATAGCTGGGTCCGGGGGCTGGGGTCAGCCGCCGACGTGGATGTGTGACGCCCACACCGACGGACGGTCCGCCCATCGGTTGCGTAGCTGGCGGGTTGTCGTGTGTACCGCGCTGGCAATGTCACCGGTGGTGGTGATGGCGGTGTAGATGGAGCGGGTGATGTCGACGGCATGCCCGTCGCCGATCGGCCACAGTGTGCCGATCACGTGGCGGTAGCCGGCGAGCTGGAACGCCGCGGCCAGGTGGATCGCCTCGTCAGTGAGGCGTGCCCCGGGGCGGGCGGTTTCGCAGGCGGACAGGAATGCCAGCTCGGCGTCAGCGAGCCGTAGCCGGGCGACATCGACCACGCTCAGTGGCTGGTCGTGGAGCAGTAGCCGGCTGGTCGACGGGTCGCCGATTTCGGCGGTGCCGTGGCAGGCGAAGTGCGCCCACCGGGCCTGCGGCAGGGCGGCCAGTACCGCCGGCTGGGTGGCCGCGGCGCCGGTGAGCACGCTGACCTGGCCGGGGAGGTGCTTGGCGAGCCAGGTGGTCTCGACCTGGGCGCCGGGCAGGTCGGAGGCGTCGGGGGTATGTGGCATCGCCACCGCCACCATCCCCGCGCCGTCACCGTCGGCCGCCCCCGGGCTGCCTGCCGGGCTGGGGCGGCGGGCGTGGGTCAGCGCCCGGATCGTCGGGGTGTAGGAGGAGATCACCCGGTCGATGACCGTGGCGGGGGTGGGGTCGAAGCGGCTGTGGTGGTGGCCGGCGGCGTGCACCGGCAGGAATGACAGCAGCCCTGTGGTGCACCACCACACCTGCGGCCATGGCTGTCCCGGCTTGGGTGGGGTGTGGATGCCCAGGCGGTCGAGGACCGGGCCGGCCAGGCTGTCCCACAGCCAGCCGAGGACCTCGTCCAGGCGCTGGTGTCCGGCGGTCTGGGTGGTGGGCGAACCGGTGGCTGTGAGCGCGTTGAGGAAGCCGACCACCCGGTCGTACACCGCCTCCGGTGTCAGGTCGGGCAACGGCACGGGGTCGATGCCCGCGCGGGTCAGGAGCAGGGCGTGGGAGCCGAACGCGGAGACCGCGACGACCACGATCGGGCCGCGGGCCGCCAGCGCTTGCAGCTGCGCCGCGGGCGGGGGCTGTAAGAAGTTCGCGAAGCCGCTCAGCCCGCGGATCTCGGTGATCAGTCGATCGAACGCCGCGATCGCCATCTCCCGCTGCGCCCGAGTCCCCGCTGCGGCGGTAGGGCCGGCGAACGTGGCCTGTCCGGATGGCTCCTCCGGTGTTGTCCCTGCCGCCGTGGGCTCGTCGGCCCGGTCGAGTTCCTCACAGAGATCGGTAAAGCGTCTCGCCATGTCCGGGTGGCGGTCGGCGAGCGCGGTCACGTCGGTGCGGGTGTCTAATGCTTGGCCCAGCAGCACGCCCCGTCCCTGTTCGAACAGCTCCACGGCCCGGTCGGTCGCGCCCGCCTGGGCGCAGCAGGCCGCCGCGTCCGCGGCCAGCCCGCCCATCGCAGCCAGTAAATGTTCCCGGTCGGCGCGCGTGAGGCTACGTGGTACCACCCGGGCCAGCATGCCGACCGCCGCGTCGAACCCCGCCATTGCCTCAGCCCATCGCCCCCCGGCTCCAGCGGCATGCCCCCAGCCGCGTGCCGCTGCCGCCCGCACCCGCGGCGAGGCAGCCTCGACCTCCACCGCGGCCCGGCCGGCGGCGATGGCGGCGTCGAGGTCGGCCAGCTCCCCGGTCCGCCCGAACCGGTTCCGCAGGGCGCCGCCGAGGTTGGACAGGTACATGGCGCGGTCGGGGTGGTCGGTGGGAGTGGCCTCCACCGCGGCCCGGCCGGCGGCGATGGCGTCGTCGAGGTCGGCCAGCTCCCCGGTCCGCCCGAACCGGTTCCGCAGGGCGCCGCCGAGGTTGGACAGCCATCCGGCGCGGTCGGGGTGGTCGGTGGGGGTGGCCTCCACCGCGGCCCGGCCGGCGGCGATCGCCTCATCGAGATCAGCCCGCTCACCGGTCCGCTCAAACCGGATGCGCAGGGCGATGCCGAGGTTGGACAGCCATCCGGCGCGGTTGGGGTGGTCGGTGGGGGTGGCCGCCACCGCGGCCCGGGCGGTGGTGAT